>JBCDID010000141.1:0-8601 GCA_038749355.1 Pseudomonadota bacterium
CCCCAGGGCCTCTGACATGTCCTCGGACTTGCGCGCCGCGATCCGGGTCGAGTCCACACGGCTCATCTGCCCGGCCCCGATCCCGACTGTCGCGCCGCCCTTGGCATAGACAATGGCGTTGGACTTGACGTGTTTGGCGACCTTCCAGGCGAACTGCATGTCCGCCATCTCGTGCTCCGTGGGTGCGCGCTTGGTCACGACCTGGAGTTCCTCCAAGGCCACCCGGCCCGTATCATGGTCCTGCACCAGCAGCCCGCCGGAGACCTGCCGCCAGGCAAGACGGGCCTCGGCCTCGGGCAGACCACCCGTCACCAATAACCGGAGGTTCTTCTTGGCGGCAAAGACGGCCCGCGCGTGCGCGTCTGCATGCGGCGCGATGACGACCTCGGTGAAGATCTCGGCGATCTTCTCGGCGGTCGGTCCGTCCAGCGTACCGTTCAGCGCGACGATCCCGCCGAAGGCCGAGACCCGGTCGCAGTCATAGGCGCGCCCATAGGCCTCGGCGAGGTCCGCGCCAGTGGCCACACCGCAGGGATTGGCATGCTTGATGATGGCGACTGCCGGTGTGTTGGAGTCGAACTCGGCCACCAGCTCGAACGCCGCATCCGTGTCGTTGATGTTGTTGTAGCTGAGCTCCTTGCCCTGCACCTGCTCGGCTGTGGCGACGCCAGGACGCGAAGTTCCGTCCGTGTAGAACGCTGCTGACTGGTGCGGGTTCTCACCATAGCGAAGCGTCTGCGCAAGCGTGCCGGCAAAGGCCCGGCGGCGTGGGGTGGCATCCCCGATCGCGCCCGCCATCCAGCCGGAAACTGCCGCATCATAGGCCGCAGTCCGGGCGTAGGCGTTGGCCGCGAGCTTCTGGCGTTGGGCGAGCGTCATGCCTCCGACGGCCAGAGCCTCCGTCACAACTGCATAGTCCTCTGTATCCACCACGACCGCCACGTGGGCGTGGTTCTTGGCGGCAGCCCGGATCATGGCGGGTCCGCCGATATCTATGTTCTCGACGCAATCGGCATAGCCTGCGCCCGCCGCGACCGTGGCTTCGAACGGATAAAGATTGACGACGAGCAAATCGATCGCGCCGATCCCGTGCGCCTCCATTGCCTCGACATGGCCCGCATCTGAACGGTCGGCCAGCAGACCGCCATGCACCATCGGGTGCAGCGTCTTCACCCGGCCGTCCATCATCTCGGGGAACCCGGTGATCTCGGCCACGTCGCGGACGTCCAGGCCCGCATCGCGCAGCGCCCGGGCGGTTCCCCCGGTCGAGACCAGTTCGACCCCAGCGCCCGCCAGAGCCTGCCCCAATTCCACCAGCCCTGACTTGTCCGAGACGGAAATCAGCGCACGGCGCAGGGGGACGAGATCGGACATGGGCGGGCTCCTCGGTCGCAGACAGGCCGGGCCGCCCTCTACGACACCCGCATCTGCAGGGGCGATGACCCCTCCGGCAAGCGCTCCAGCGACCACGTTATGCGGCCCCAGTACTCCAGAAGCTCGGTGGATGCCACGATCTGCGATGTCGCACGTGGCTTGGGGCGATCCTCATCAAAATAGTGGCTGGGTACGAGCTTCAGCACATCCGAGTCCGCCTTGAACATCCACAGTGCACCGTCCGGCATGCGCAGCGACACCGCCCGTCCATTCAGCGCCATTCCAGCCTTGACCGATGGGTGCAGATGGAAACGCAGGGTCATCGGCAGGATCATGTCGGCGAAAGCCCTGGCAGCGACCTTCCGCGTTTGGGCGCTTGTCGCCAGGGTTGTGTCCTCACCCTCCAGCCGACTGCCGGTATCGGAAAGCCGCAGGCGACGTTCCGTCCTCAGCCCATAGAGGCTCTCGTAATGGGTGCTCTCGCCGAGCAGCCAAAGGGCTCCCTCGTCCTCGCTGACCCGCGCCTTGACCTCTGCGGGGAGGGAAAGGACACCGCTCTCGGTCAGATTCGAGGGGCAGGCCCCGCCAAGCTCCAGCATGGAATGCGCAGGCACCTGGCGAGCCGCCAGACCGGCCTTCGCACCAAACCCATCTCCCGTGCCGCAATTGACGATGACGGGTTGGGCGCCATGCGAAAACTCGAAGGCGAGCGGACTGGCATGCGCTGTGTCACCATGCGGCGCGGTCGGCGGAGGCGCACAATCGGCAATCAGCACGGCATCGGCACGGGCCAGACGGCGATAGCCCATGGGAGCCGTTTGCGGCGTCTCGATGGTTGGTCCGGCAGCCCGCACGATCTCTTCCAGTGGCAAGTCGAAGCCTCGCCTGCCACCATGGAAACGGGCGAGGGCACCGGATGGTGTGCGCAGCGCACGCAGCACCGGCAGCGCCCGTTTGATCGCCGCCGCATGGCTCTGCGCAGGTTGCCGCCCTGCGTCCTGAATGCTACGCAGGCTCCAGGCCAGAACGGAGACAATGCGGGCCAGATCCTCAGGGCTGCGGCTTGCCACGCTGCCGTCCTGTGCGATCACGGTGTCTGCCTCGCGCCCCAGATCGGCGATGGCCCTGTCCGTCTCGCGCCCCGGCCCCTCGAGACTGAGGCGCGCATAGACCAGCCCCGCCAAGGCCTCGATCCGTGGAACGCCGGGGGCCGTCTCCGCCCAGCGCCAATCCACAAACCGCGCCTGAACCCCTAGCGCCTGGAAGAAGCGTGTGGAATCCTCCGAAGGCTTGCCGATGAGCAGGTCCACCGAATGCGCGATCCAGCGGGTCAGACGGCGCGCGACCAGATCCGGGCTCCAGCCGGGACCGGTACCATCGCCATACCGGTCAAGCCAGGACCACATCCACTCCCGGAAATGCACCCAGAGTTTCGGATCCTGCGCCGCCGCCACGTGATCCAGCCAGTCATGCCCATGCAGTGCGGCTTCCCAGACGGCATCGGGGGCGGGCGCTTCCCATGGCGTCTTGTCGAGGCTCTCAACGAGGCGCCCTTCCATCAACAGCACCCCCTGCGCAAGACGACGGGCCGTTGCGGGGTCGCCAGCCACAGGTGGCGCAGGCTGCCAGACCAGCGCACCAGGCGCCGCTCCCCAGCCGGCGAGGCGCGCCGTCAGGTGCCGCGGAAGGCGGGTGCCCGCCATCTGGCCGATACTCTTCATACGCTGTCTGCCCTAGGTCCCGTTCTGGCTTTCAAACTACACGCTTGGCGGCGGATTGTCATGATCCCGGGGCAGAGATGTGATGATTTTCGGGCGAGACTACCGGACCTTGCGGAAGCGCGCAGCGAAGAACCCATCGAGCCCGCTGCGTTCGGGCCACAGGTCAGGACGGGTCCGGAGACGGCCGTCCGTGGTGCGGAACTCGACGGGCACATCATCGTCATCTGTCAACGGCATTGGCTCCAGCCGCTGATCGTCCGCGAGACGTGCCGCATGATCCTCGCCCTCGGCTTTGAGCAGCGAACACGTGCAGAAGACCAGTATGCCACCGGGTGCGAGCCACCCAACAGCCCGGTCCAACAGACGCGTCTGCAGCTCGGTCAGATCGCCGATCTTACCCTCAGTCCGGTGCGGCAGGTCCGGGTGGCGTCGGATCGTCCCTGTGGCCGAACAGGGCGCGTCCAAGAGGATCGCATGGAACGGCTCAGGCGGGATCCACTTCAGGGCGTCGGCGCAGATGACCTCGGCCTCCAGCCCCGTACGTGCGAGGTTGTCCCTGAGCCGCCCCAGCCGAGGCTCGGACGAGTCCAGCGCAGTGACCTTCGCACCTCCGGATGCGAACTGCATGGTTTTGCCGCCCGGCGCGGCGCACACGTCCAGCACGCGCCCGTCCTTGGGGATCGGGAGCATCTGCGCGGGCAGCGAGGCAGCAGCATCCTGCACCCACCACGCACCCTCCGCGTACCCGGGCAGCGCTGAAATCTGAGGCCGTCCGGGCAGGCGGAGAGAGCATGACGGCAGTACCTCGCCATCCGTCTCTGCAGCCAGCGCATCCATGTCGCCGGGTACGCGGAGGGTCAGGTCATGGGGCGCCTGCGCCATATGCGCCTCGGCAATCGCCATCGCCGTGTCCATGCCCCAATCCGCCACCAGCGCCTCGCCCAGCCATTCCGGCGTGTTCAGAACGGGCGCGTTCTGCTCGGCCACAATCTCGGAACCATGTTCCGCCAGCTTCCGTCCGACTGCGTTGATGAGCCCAGACAGCCGCTCGGTGCCCTTACCCGCCCGGGCGAGCCTGACCCCCATATCGACGGCCGCATGGGGCGGGGTGCCGTGGAACAGCAACTCCGCCGCCATGAGACGCAGGATCTGCATCCCCCGACCGGGTGGCGCCCGGTGCACGAAACTCTCCAGCGCGGCATCAATCTGGCCGAGCCGCCGCAGTGTCAGGTCCGCGAGCCCGCGCGCCTCCGCCCGTTCGGCGGCAGGCCCCTGCGACCGAGCCTCCTCCATCATGCGGCCCCGGCCCAGAACACCGTCCAGCAAATCAACCGCCGCAGAGCGCGCCGAAAGCCCCGGCACATCGGCGGGACGAGCAACGGGGCGGCGCTTGCCGCGCTTTTGGCGCGTGGCCGTCAATTCCAGGGTCCTTGAGGTCCGCGTTTCGGACCACCGGTGCGCGGCGGACCGAAGCGCCGGGCCTCCTGCCCCGAAACGACGCCGGAGGCGCGCGCCGTGCGCCCCATCTCAGCCGCCTGCTTCTCAAGTTCGGCAATGCGGTTCTCGGCCTTCGGGTGGGTGGAGAACAGGTTGTCGAACCGCGCGCCCGATAATGGATTGACGATGAAGAGGTGCGCCGAAGCCGGGTTCTTCTCGGCCGACGTCATCTCAACGCGGCGCGCAGCACCGGAGATCTTGGCCAGCGCAGATGCGAGCCAGAGCGGATTGCGGCAGATCTCCCCGCCCAGCCGGTCGGCGGAGTATTCCCGCGTGCGTGAGATCATCATCTGAACGAGTCCCGCTGCCATAGGCGCAAGCAACATCGCCAACAGCATACCGACCATGCCTAGCGCATTATTCCGGCCACCGCCGAACATCATCTTGTACTGTGCTATAGTCGCCAACATCGAGATCGCGCCCGCAATCGTCGCCGATACCGTCATGATCAGCGTGTCGCGGTTCTTGATATGGGCCAGCTCGTGCGCCATCACGCCCGCCAGTTCCTCACGCGTGAGCATCTGCATGATGCCGGTGGTCGCAGCGACGGCGGCCTTGTCAGGTGAGCGCCCGGTGGCGAAGGCATTGGGCTGCGGCGTGTCAATGACGTAGACGGCAGGCATGGGCATCTCGGCATTGCGGGCGAGTTCCTCGACCATCCCGACCAGCTCCGGCGCGGACGCCCGCGTCACCGGCCGCGCGTTGTGCATCCTGAGCGCTAGCTGGTCCGAGTTCCAGAAAGCGTAGGCGTTCATGCCAACCGCCACGACCAGCGCGATCAGCGCGCCTGCCGCTCCGCCCAACAGATACCCCGCCACCAGGAACAACGCGGTCATCGCCGCCAGCAACATGCCTGTCTTGATCAGGTTCATCGTCTCACCATTGCGTTGCCCCGGTCACGTCCCATATCCTGCCGGGAACAGGAGTGTATATATGTCCCAAGACGAATCCGCGAAAGACTTGCCGCCCGCAGCCCAACGGGCTTTGGCGGAGGCGGACGCGCGGCGCAAGGCCGAGCAGCCCGTAGACCGGCCCAAGGAGCTTGGCGGTCGCGGTGGAGCCGACCCCGCGCGCTTTGGCGATTGGGAGAAGGACGGGATCGCCCACGACTTCTGACGGGCGAAGGGGGGCCGATGTTCAAGTGGGCAATCCGGATCGTTGCTGGCTTAATCGCGTTGACATTTATCGGCGGCGCAGCCTTGGCAGGCGCCTACTATGCGGGTCTCCGGCTTCCTGTTTACTCTGATGTTGCGGCCTTCGCGCTCCAGAACTGGAACCACACCCGGAATGTCGAGATCGAGGCGGATTACGACAGTTCGCTGGTCCGCGTGAACGACCGGATCTACGTGACCGTCGATCTTGCTCTGCCGGAGACTGTCCGCAGACTGCGAGACTATCTGGACGGCGGGCGGACATTGCTGTTGGACTGCGGACCGCAAAAGGTCTTCCTCCATCAGCTCGAGAACGCCACGCTGACGGTGGAGAACCCGGTCATTTCGATCTCCGGCGTTGTGGAACTGGAGATGGCAGGCTTGCTGGATATGCGCGAAGGCCGGGCTGTCGCGGCCACGACGCGACTCGGACACGACAGCACGCGGGTCTGGGCTGATGTCACCAGCCTCTCAATTGAAGACCTGCCCGACCCGATGGTCGAGCAAATCCTCCGCAGGATCGCGCGCGTGCAGTACACGCGGGAACAGGTCTTGGATCTGGCAGCAAGTGCGCTGTCGCCGGAACTGGCGGGTCTTCTGGCGGCGCACCGGGATGCACTGGACCTTGCCTTCGAAGACGTCATCGCCGCGAAAGCCGGAGAGACAGTGGCGCTGCAAGCGGTGTTCTCGGTGGATGAGGCCGCGGCGTTCGACATGCTCGGAGACCGGATTGCCAGCGCCGCGGATCAGGGTGCGGCCCGGTTCGCGTCCATCTTCGCGCCACGTTCGGCCCATGCCCAAGCTTTGGGGGGGATCGGCGATATCCTGGATGAGGTCGGCGGCGGCAAGGCGCGCGAGATCATCGAAAAAGGGCTTCGCGAGTCAGGGCTCGAAGAGCGGGTCGAGGATATTGCTGGCACGCTCAGCGCACTGACGAATTGCCGAACTGGTTTCTAGAGCGCACGCCTTCCCCGGTGCACGTGTTCCAATGGGCGAACCACCCAGATCATCAACGGCACTAGAACCCGTATAACCGGGCAGGATTGTCCACGAGGATGCGGCGTCTCACGTCGGCATCCGGGGCGTAGTCGCCAAGCCGGTTCAACAGGATCGTGTCATTCGGCATGTTCTCAGCCTTCGAGACATGCGGCCAATCCGTGCCCCAGACCATGTGCTCGGGTGCGGCCTCGATCAGCATCTGCGCCCTCGGGATTGCGTCCCTGTATTCGGGATGCTGGGCCGAGATCCGGTCGCAACCCGATAGCTTGATCCAGACCAGACCCTCACGCACCATATCCAACAGCAGTTGGAACCCGGGAGCATCCAGCCCCTGCCCGATCGGCGGATGCCCCATGTGATCGACCACAACCGGAACTCCCAGGCCTCTGATCTCGTCGGCTATCTCGACCAGTCCGCTGCTGACATCGAGCAACAGTTGCACATGCCAGCCCAGTTCCCGCGCGCGGGGACCGAGCGAGCGGATAGCCTGCAACACCACGCCCCCACCGAAGAGCACGTTCAGTCGCAGGCCTCGAACACCACCCGCGTTCAGGGCCTCGAGTTCCTGATCTGACACGCTCTCCTCGACAACGGCGATCCCCCGGGCATTCGGCCCGTAAGCGGCGATGGCCTCCAAAGTGATCCGGTTGTCCGTGCCATGGCAGGAAGGTGTCACAATGACGCCGCGCTCGATGCCCAGCGCTGCGTGCATGGCCCTATATGCCGCGACTGGGGCCTCAGGCGGAGTGTAGGCACGCTCCGCCACAAAGGGATACGTTGGCGGCAACCCGATGACATGCGCGTGGGTGTCGGTCGCCCCCGCAGGCATCTCGAAATCCGGCGGGCCAATCTTGGGGTCAGGCCCCAGACAGGCGAAGGTCACGCGGCACCCTGGTCGAGCACCTCCACACCGTCATCGACTTCGGTCTGCAGCACGTCATTGAACCTGTTGAACGCGCCGCAGAGCGCGATGCGCCACGTCAACTCCACGATCTGCGCATCGTCGAAATGCGCGCGCAACCGGTCGAACATGCTGTCGCGCACCCGGTGGAAGTCATTGGTGACTTGGATGGCGTACTCGATGACCAGCTTGTCGGCACCGTCGAACTCCTCGACCTGATCATAGTCGAGAATGTTCTCGGCTGCCGTCAGACTGATCCCCGAAGCATTCAGGCGCGGGGTGTGGTTCGAGACGCAGAAGGTGCACTCGTTGAGCTTGGAGACCGTCACAAGCGCCAGTTCCAGATAGCGCGCGGGTAGCACCCCTTCGGCCTTCAGGTCCAGCAGCAGGCCAAAGGTGTGCTCCAGCACCGGCGCGCGGTTCGCCATGATGCCCACAAGGCTGGAGAACGGGCCGTAAATCCCTGACTTATCGTAGACTTCACGGGCCTTTCCGGAGACCTCCGAGGCGGGAACAGTGCGGACGCGGGGCATGGAATCCTCCTTGACGGATCGGGTTTGGGCCAAGGATGATAGCCCAAGACATCATGGTCAAGGGGGGCAAAAACATGAGCATCGACAACGGGTTATGGGCCTGGCGCCAGACGTCCAACCAGAACCGGATGATCGAGGCGCAGCAAGGCGTGACCTCAGATGGCCCGGTGAAACTAGCCTATTTCGGCGGCTCAGCCTTTCGCGTCACCGCGCCCTCGGGCCTGACGATCATGATCGATCCGTGGCGCAACCATCCTGCTGGCAAATGGGACTGGTATTTCCACGACTTCCCGGAGACTTCAGTGGACATCGGCGTCTCGACCCACGCCCATTTCGACCATGACGCGCTGCACCTGCTGGATGCCTCGGTGCTGCTGGACCGGTTGATCGGCGAGTACAGGTTCGCCGATGTGACGATCACCGGG
>JBCDID010000142.1:0-8578 GCA_038749355.1 Pseudomonadota bacterium
CATGTCGAGCACATCCGCGATGGACTTGTCGCGGTATTTGATCTCCAGCGTTTCGCGGTTGTAGCGCTTGCCCTTGCAGGTCTCGCAGGTCACGTAGACGTCGGGCAGGAAGTGCATCTCGATCTTGATGACGCCGTCGCCCTGGCAGGCCTCGCAGCGGCCACCCTTCACGTTGAAGCTGAAGCGCCCCGGTTTGTAGCCGCGCGCCTTCGCCTCTGGCAGGCCGGCGAACCAGTCGCGGATCGGGGTGAACGCGCCCGTATACGTGGCCGGGTTCGACCGCGGCGTGCGCCCGATGGGCGACTGGTCAATGTCGATCACCTTGTCGAGCTGGTCCAGCCCGCGGATTGTCTTGCAGGGCGCGGGTTGCGTGCGAGCGCCGTTCAGCCGGGCCGCTGCGGTCTTGTAAAGCGTCTCGATGGTGAGCGTCGACTTGCCGCCGCCAGAGACACCCGTGATGCAGGTGAAGGTCCCCAGCGGAATGTCCGCGGTCACGTTCTTCAGGTTGTTGCCCGTGGCGCCTTCGATGGTGATGGTCTTGCCGTTACCCTTGCGGCGTTCGGTCGGCACCGCGATCTCCCGCGCGCCGGTCAGGTAGGCACCCGTGATGGACTTCGGATTGGCCGCGACCTCCGAGGGCGTGCCGTGCGCGATGATCGATCCGCCATGGACCCCCGCGCCGAGGCCGATGTCGATGACGTGGTCGGCCTCGCGGATGGCCTCCTCATCATGTTCGACCACGATGACCGTGTTGCCCTGGTCGCGCAGGCCCTTGAGGCTGTCCAGCAGTCGGGAGTTGTCGCGTTGGTGCAGGCCAATGGAGGGCTCGTCGAGCACGTAGAGCACCCCGGTCAGACCCGAGCCGATCTGGGAGGCCAGCCGGATACGCTGGCTCTCGCCCCCTGACAGGGTGCCGGAGTTCCGCGACAGGGTCAGGTAATCCAAACCCACGTTCACGAGGAAGCCCAACCGCTCCCGGATCTCCTTCAGGATGGGCGACGCGATCTCGTTCTTCTGCGCGGTCAGGTGGTTCGGCATGTCCTGCACCACCGTCAGCGCGTCACGAATGGAAAGTTCGGTCACCTGGCCGATGTGGCGGTCGCCGATCTTGACGGCCAGCGCCTCAGGCCGAAGCCGATACCCGCCGCAGGCATGGCATGGCTGCGTGCCCTGGAACCGCTCGAACTCCTCGCGCACCCAGGAGCTGTCCGTCTCGCGGTAGCGGCGCTCCATGTTCGGGATCACGCCTTCGAAGGGCCTCGAGACCGAATAGACGCGCCCGCCATCATCGTAGCGGAACTTGATCTCCTCATCGCCGGACCCGTGCAGCATGACTTGATGCGCGTGGGCGGGCAGCTTTGACCACGGCTTGGTGGTCGAGAAGCCATAGTGCTGCGCAATCGCATCCAGCGTCTGCTTGAAATAGGGGGTCTTGGACTTGGCCCAGGGCGCCAGCGCCCCTTCCATCAGGCTGAGGTTCTGGTCCGGGACCACAAGGCGTTCGTCAAAGAACAGCTCCACGCCCAGCCCGTCGCATTCCGGGCAGGCGCCGAAGGGCGCGTTGAAGGAGAAGAGACGCGGTTCGATCTCGGCAATCGTGAAGCCGGAAACGGGGCAGGCGAACTTCTCGGAGAAGACGGTGCGTTCCGGGTCGCCCTCCTTCGGCGCGGTCTCGATCACGGCGATCCCGTCGGCCAGACCCAGCGCGGTCGAGAAGCTGTCCGCCAGCCGCGTCTCGATCCCTTCCTTCACCACGATCCGGTCGACCACGACGTCGATGTTGTGGCGGAACTTCTTGTCGAGGGTCGGTGGCTCGTCGAGGTCGTATAACTCCCCGTTCTACTTGACGCGCTGGTATCCCTGCTTTCGGAGCTCGAGGAACTCCTTCTTGTACTCGCCCTTGCGGTCCCGGATGATCGGGGCGAGCAGGTAGAGACGCGCGCCTGCCTCCATCCCCATGACCCGGTCGACCATGTCCGAGACCTGCTGCGCCTCAATCGGCAGGCCGGTGGCAGGCGAATAGGGCGTGCCAGCGCGGGCGAACAGCAGCCGCAGGTAATCGTAGATCTCGGTGACAGTCCCTACGGTGGATCGCGGGTTCTTGGAGGTCGTCTTCTGTTCGATGGAAATCGCGGGCGACAGCCCTTCGATATGGTCGACATCGGGCTTCTGCATCATCTGCAGGAACTGGCGGGCGTAAGCCGAAAGCGACTCGACATAGCGCCGCTGCCCTTCCGCATAGATCGTGTCGAAGGCGAGCGAGGATTTCCCCGAGCCCGAGAGCCCGGTGATCACCGTCAGCGTGTCGCGCGGGATGTCCACGTCGACGCCCTTGAGATTGTGCTCGCGGGCGCCCCGCACCTTCAGAAACTTCGTGTCCGCCATGGAATCCTCCGACCGCTGTACATAGCGGTGCGCGTGGGAAATGCGAGTCGCTGAGAGAGTAAACGAAACAAGAACACGCGTCTCCTGACAAATTGCCTGTGGATAGGTTTGTGGGTAGGATCGGATCCATATTGCTTGGAGGTGCGCAGATGCGTCGCCCGAATTTGCAGGCAGGGGTGGTCGCTCTCGTTCTGGCGCTCACGTCGACGTCGGCGTTTGCCGCCGATGCCGAGGTCCGCAAGATCTCGTCCGCGGAAGATTGGAGTGTGTTCCAGACCACGCTGAATGGCGAGCCGTTGTGTTGGGCGACGACAAGACCATTCGAGATGTCCAAGGGGACTGCGGAGCTAAATCCTCACATCAGCTATGCCGTTGGCTACGACCAGCTCAGCGTCACTTTGGAGGGTGGCAAGTCCCCCTCGTTGATCGGTTTCCTGAGCGTGGGGCCGCAGGAATACCCGATGCTCTTCCGAGGATCGCACGGTTGGTTGTCGAACCGGCTGCCGGACCAGGTGTTCGAGAAGGCCGCGGGCAATCAGCGGTTCGCCTACATATCCGTCGGTGCGAACAGCTTCTCGTTCTCGCTCAGCGGGTTCTATGAGGCGATCGGACAGGCGCGCGTGGCCTGTGGGTTGGAGTGAGTTGCGGTCAGCAGTGCTTCAAACTGCCTTCGCAAATGTGAGAGCCACCGAAGTTCCTTGATCCGCATCCTCGATCTTGAGCTCCGCCCCATGCCACGCCGCGACTTCCTGCACGATGGCAAGGCCGAGCCCGGTGCCGGAGGACTCCCTGACCTGTCCGAACCGTTCCAGCGCCGTTGCACGGGCCTCCGGCGGGATGCCGCGCCCGTCATCCGCTACCCGGAGCGTGGTGCCGTCGGTATCGGTGGCTACTGACACGTCAATCCGGCTCAGCTCTGGTCCCCCGTGGCGCAGTGCATTGTCGATGAGGTTTTCCAGCACCTCCTCCAGCATGAGCGCATCGCCAGTAATCTGGGCTGTTTCGGGAGCCGGGTGGAACTCGAAGGCCACATCAGCCGTCAGAACAAGGTCGGCATTGCGTGTTGCGACCTCGCGGGCGACGGAATTCAGATCCAGGCGCGCGCGTGTATCGGCCGTGCGTCCCTTGATGCGTTCCAAAGCGAGCATCTGGTTGGTCAGCCGTGCGGTGCGTCTAGCCGCGGATTTGAGTTCCATAAGGCGTTCGGCGCGCTCTGCATCCGACGCCGCACCATCCGCGGCCTCTGCCATCGCCAGCATTCCGGCCACGGGGTTGCGCAACTGGTGGGCGGCGTTCGACAGAAACACATCGCGCGCCTGAAGGGCATCCCTTACCTGTCCGAACAGGCCGTTGAGGGTCGAGACGATCCCGCGCACCTCCTGTGGGACCGGGCGGCGGATCCCGCCGAGGTCCTCGGGGTTACGGGCAGCGATCGCGTCCTCCAGATCCAGCAGGGGTCGAAGCCCGCGGTTCACGCCGAACCAGATGATCCCCGCCACAGCCAGCAGCAAGCTTCCCAACAGTGCTGCCGACCGCAATGCCTGCTGCTGAGCGAAGGCGTGTCGTTCCGCCCGGCTTTGCCAGGTGGTCACGGCGCTGAGGCCGAGGAATGGCCCGACCTCCGCCTGCTCCACCAGCATCAGCGCGCGGACGGGGGTTCCTCGGTAAAGCGACTCGTAGAAGAGCGGCGCGCCCTCCGCTTGCCCGGAACCTGATGGCGGCACGGGCGGATAGGCATACCCGGTCAGATAGGCCCGGTCCGGTCCGGCCACGTGATAGAAGACCTGCCCCCCTGTGGCCTCGGTGATCAGGTCGCGCGTGGTGATGGATAGGGCGTCACCCTCGGACACCGCCACGTCCCGGGAGATCGCGAGAGTTGCGGCCAACAGATAGCGATCAAAGAGATCCTCTGCCGTCGCCAGTGCCGTCGTGTAGCGCCAATAGCCCAACAGGCAGGCGATCAGGATCAGCGGTGCCAGGATCAGCGCCATCAGGCGCATCCTGAGGGATCCGCCCGTCATTCCGGCTCGACCAGCATGTAGCCAAGGCCGCGCGCGGTGCGGATTTCGATCCCATGGGCGCGCAGGCGTTTGCGGAGGCGGGAGATGTGCACCTCGATGGCGCTCTCCTCCACGTCCGCGCCGACACCGTAGAGGTGATCCAGCAGGATTGTCTTCGGGGTCAGCCGTCCGCGCCTTTCCAAAAGGCATTCCATCGCGGCCAGTTCCTTGCGCGGCACGTCCAGCGGTTTGCCGTCCAGGCTGAGATGCCGCCCGTCGCGATCGAACATCAGCGGCCCGATCTGCTCAGCGGCATTGACCTCCACACTCCGGCGCCGCAGCAGGGCGCGCAGTCGCGCCAGCAGCTCCTCCATTTCAAACGGCTTGACCAGGTAGTCGTCCGCGCCCGCGTCCAGACCCGCCACCCGGTCCGCCGTCTCCGAGCGGGCTGTCAGCAGCAACACCGGTGTCGGGTCCTGACGGGCGCGCATCTGGCGCAGGATCTCCAGCCCGCTCTGTCCGGGCAGGTTGATGTCGAGAACGACAACGTCCGCCCCCTCGTATTCAAGAAACGCCGCTGCCTCCTCACCATCCGCGAGGTGGTCGACCGCATGGCCCGCATCGCCGAGGGAATGGGCGATACCCCGGGCAAGGTCGATATTGTCTTCGATCAAAGCGATCCGCATGGGGCGAGAATTGCTGGACCCGCAAGGTTCGCGCAAGCTTGGAGGTGCAGGGTTACGCATCAACCGGAGGAATCATCACTCCGGAACGAATGCGAAGGGGAGGAGTTCATGCGGCCACGCGGCCGGACCTTCCCGTGTGCAACCAACGGGAGGATGACATGAAAGACATCTCAGGACTCACCCGCCGCACGTTCGCGGCCCTCGCTGCGGCGACTGCGCTGGTGGCGGCGCCGGCATCCGCTGTGGACCTGTCTGGCAAGACGGTCGAGTGGACCATTCCGTTCTCTGAAAAGGGCGGTTCGGCCAAATGGGCGAACTTCTTTGCGCCGCTGCTGTCCGAAGCACTGCCGGGCAATCCAACAGTCGTGGTCAAGTTCATGCCGGGGGCCGGTTCCACCAAGGGCGCCAACTGGTTCCAGAAGCAGAAGGCAGGCGACGGCACGGTGATGTTCGGCTCGTCCGGCTCCACGCAATTCCCTTACCTGCTGGGCGATCCGCGCGTGCGCTACGAGTACAACGACTGGGAAGTGGTCATGGCGTCGGGCACAGGTGGTGTCGCCTATCTGGCGCCTGACATGGCCGCCAAGTTCGATGGCTCGGCCAATGGGCTGAAGGGCGAAGACTTCATCTATGGGAGCCAGGGCGCGACCCGGCTGGATCTCGTGCCGCTGCTCGCATGGAAGATGTTGGGCATGAATGTCGAGCCAGTCTTTGGCATCAAGGGTCGTGGCGATGGCCGCCTGATGTTCGAGCGCGGCGAGGCCAATATCGATTATCAGACCTCGTCCGGTTACCTGAAGGGCTCCGCTGCCCTTGTCGAAGCTGGCACCGCCGTGCCGATGATGACCTGGGGAGCTCTGGACAGCGACGGCAACATCGTGCGTGATCCAACCTTCCCGGACATGCCGACCTTCAAGGAGGTCTGCGAGGCGACGGACGGGTGCGAGACCTCAGGTGAGGCCTGGGACGCATGGAAGGCGTTCTTCGTCGCAGGCTTCCCGGCGCAGAAAATGGCCTTCCTGCCCAACGGCACGGACCCCGAGATTGTCGCTGCGTTCGCGGAGGCATTTGCCAAGGTACAGGCGCGCCCCGATTTTGCCGAGATCTCGGCCAAACGGCTCGGCAAGTACCCAATGTACACGGGCTCAGGTGCTGCGGGTGCCATGGAGACAGCCATCAGCGTCGACGACTCGGCGAAGGCCTTCGTCGTGAAGTGGCTCGAGGACGACTACGGCGTCAGCCTCAACTGAGCTGATGATCTGACAATGGGGTGGGTTTACGCCCACCCCGCGCTCGGGAGCGTCGTCATGGACATTCTTGCGACCGCGGGACCCGCGTTGGCGGATGCCTTCGCCCTGATCCTGCAGCCCACCGTGTTGGCGTACCTGGTGCTGGGCGTGGTGATGGGGCTGGCCGTGGGCGTGTTCCCGGGGCTTGGCGGGATAGCCGGTCTGTCGCTCCTGCTGCCATTCATGTTCGGGATGGACCCCCTGTTGGGTCTGGCACTGATGATCGGCATGGTCGCCGTGGTGCCCACTTCGGACACGTTCGCATCCGTTCTGATGGGGATCCCCGGGTCTTCGGCGTCACAGGCAACCGTGCTGGACGGTTTCCCTCTCGCCAAGAAGGGAGAGGCCGCCCGCGCCCTCTCCGCCGCCTTCTCTGCATCACTGTTTGGCGGGCTCGTCGGCGCCTGTTTCCTGACCATCTTCATCCTCGTCGCCCGGCCCATCGTGTTGGAGTTCCGCACGCCGGAGATGCTGATGATCACGATCTTCGGCCTCTCCATGGTGGCGATCCTTGCAGGGCGGGTGCCGTTGAAGGGCCTCGCCGCCGCGGGCCTTGGGATGATGATCGGCACCATAGGCGAGGGCGACTCGGCGGGCGCATTGCGCATGTCCACCTACGACATGCCGTATCTCGTGGACGGGCTGAAACTGGTGATCGTCGGCCTTGGCATCTTCGCGATCCCCGAGATCATCGCCCTCCTTCGCCAGGACCGCTCGATCTCGGAACGCGCGACCCTGGGGGCGGGCTGGTTCGATGGCGTGAACGACTGGTTCCGCAACAAGTGGCTGTCGATGCGTTGCTCGCTGATCGGCGTGGTGGTTGGCGTGATCCCGGGCCTCGGCGGGTCGGTCGTCGACTGGATCGCTTATGGCCACACGGTGCAGTCGACCAAGAACCGCGAGAACTTCGGTAAGGGCGAGATCCGTGGCGTCATCGGGCCCGAATCCTCCAACAATGCCAAGGAAGGCGGAGGGTTGGTCCCGACGCTTCTGTTCGGCATCCCGGGATCGGGCTCCATGGCCATCTTCATCGGTGCCATCGCGCTGTTGGGGTCCGGCGATATCGAGGTCGGCCCTGCCATGCTGCGCGACAATCTCGACATCACCTATTCCATCGTCTGGCTTCTGGCGCTGGCGAACGTGGTGGGAACGATCCTCTGCATCGCGGCCTCGGGCGGGATCGCCAAGCTGACGACCATCAAGTTCACGCTACTGGCACCGTTCCTCTTCATGCTGATCTCGTTCGCGGCGTTCCAGTCCGGGCAGAACCTGATGGATCTGGTGGCGCTCTTTGCCATCGGCCTGATCGGCATCCTGCTCCGCCGGTTCGACTGGTCGCGTCCCGCCTTTTTGATCGGCTTCGTGCTTGCGGACCCGGCAGAGACCTTCGCCAATCAGGCCGTCCAGATCGCGACCTTCCGCTTCAAGAAGGGCATGGCCGAGGGGCTGGAGTTCATCTTCTCGCCCATTGTGATCGTGCTGATCATCATCACGCTGTTGTCGGTGGTGGTCGGGCTGCGCCAGGCCAAGAACATCATGGCCGAAGGCGACGTGAAGTCCGGGTCCAAGCGCGCGCCCATGATCTTCGCGGGCGCGATCCTAGCCTACATTCTTGTCGCCTTCACCGATGCCTGGTTGATCCCTGCCTCGCAGCATGCGGACCGGGTGTTCCCGATGTTCGTGGGCGCCGTGACCATTGTGGCACTGATGCTCCTGCTGGTGCAGATGATGCGGCGGACCGAGACGGACACGGTGTTTGCGGACATGGAGGTGTCGGGCTCGGATGCCGAGGCCCCGCACGGATTGTGGTCTACGCTGGCATGGTTCGTTGGGCTTTTGATCCTGACCTCACTCCTGGGCTTCATCCTCGCCCTGGCCGTATTCCTGATCGCATTCTTCCGTTTGCGCGCAGGCGAGAGCTGGCCACGCACCCTGATCCTCTCTGCTGCCGGGATCGCCTTCATGTGCTTCATGGCCTGGGTGCTGAACCGCGATTTTCCGCCGGGACTGTTGCAGTCCGTCTTTGCACTTCCGTGGCCATTCACCTGAGAACGCCAGATGCCCCAGACCGCAATCCCTTTCCTGTTAATGCGCGGCGGAACCTCCCGCGGGCCAGTCTTCAACCGGGCGGATCTGCCGGAGGATCGGGACGAGCTTGCGCAGGTTCTGGTAGCTGCCCTCGGTTCGGGCCATCCGCTGAACATCGACGGGATCGGAG
>JBCDID010000143.1:0-8518 GCA_038749355.1 Pseudomonadota bacterium
CCTTGGGCGATGATCTTGCCGACCCGGGCGCGCGGGTTCAGCGAGGCAAAGGGGTCCTGGAAGACCATCTGGATTCGGGAGCGGTACGGTCGCATGGCGGCACGCCCAAGAGGCCGTACCGCTCCCGAATCCAGATGGTCTTCCAGGACCCCTTTGCCTCGCTGAACCCGCGCGCCCGGGTCGGCAAGATCATCGCCCAAGGGCCCATGTTGCAAGGCGCAGATCCGGAGACGGCGCGGGTGCGCGCCATGGAGCTTCTGGAGACCGTGGGCCTCGACAAGGGTGCCTATGACCGCTTCCCGCACGAGTTCTCGGGCGGACAGCGTCAGCGCATCGGAATTGCCCGGGCGCTCGCGCTTGAGCCGGAGATCCTCGTGGCGGATGAACCGGTGTCGGCTTTGGACGTTTCCATCCAGGCGCAGATCCTCATGTTGCTGGACGAGATCCGCGACCGTATGAACCTCTCGATGATCTTTATTACCCACGATCTGCGCGTGGCCGCCCAAGTCTGCGACCGGATTGCCGTGATGCGCCGCGGCGAGGTCGTCGAGATCGGTCCGACCGCGGAGATCTTCGCGAAGCAGCAGCATCCTTACACGCGGGAGCTTCTGGCAGCCGTACCGGGCAAGGGTTCGTTCGTGCAGGAGGAAACCGCCGGGGCCGCGGTTGTGAACTAGGGCGTTTTCGGACCGATCACATCGCTCACGGGATGGTCTGGGCACGCCCCCTTGCGGGTGGGCGGGTCTCCATGGCACCGTAAACCTCCGAGACAGAGCCAGTGCCGCCAGGGAGCAATCGTGATGAGCACAGCCGCAGCCGTCGATGCCGAGATCGTGCGCGTGGTTGATCGGGATGTGGATCTTGTCGAGTACTACTTTGAGCAAGGCTGGACCGATGGTCTGCCGGTCGTCCCCCCAACCCGCGAGAAAGTCGATGACATCGTCGCGGCACTGGGTGGCGGGCCGGATGTCGTGGAATGCAAGATCCCGCCACGCTGGGGGGCGCTCACGCGCGAGGTTCTGGCCATCAACATGGTCATGGCAGGCTGTTTGCCCGAATACGCCCCCGTCTTGAGAGCCGCGATGCTGGCGCTAACGGATCGGCGGTTTAACCTGAACGGGGTGCAGGCGACAACGCACATGGCCTCTCCGCTGATCATGGTGAACGGGCCCATTGCGCGCGAGATTGGGATGAACGGTGGGGCCAACGCGTTTGGCTCCGGCAACCGCGCGAACGCCACCATCGGGCGGGCCATCCGGCTGATCATGTTGAATGTCGGCGGTGGGCGTGCGCCTGATCTCGACAAATGCACGCTCGGCAATCCGGCCAAGTACAGCTATGCGATCTGCGAGCATGAGGAGGCGAGCCCGCTCGCCCCCTATCATGTTGAGCAGGGCTACACCCCCGAGACATCGACCGTGTTCGCGTTGGCGGCCGAGGCCCCGCATTCAGTCACGGATCACCAGTGCAATGACCCGGAGGGGATCCTCGACACCATCGCCTCGGCCATGAGCACGATTGCGTCGAATACATCCGTGCTGTCCGGGCACTGTGCGCTGGCGCTGGGGCTGGAGCACGCGCGGACCATCGCAAAGCACGGCTGGACGCGAGCGGATATCAAGTCCTACCTTTGGCTGCATTCTGGCAATCCATTCCGAGCGCACTCCCGCGATCACCGTTATGGCAAGGTCTACAACCGCAACCTGCCGAAGTGGTACAAGCGCGGGCCGGACGATCGTATCCCGATCGTTGAGAGCCCGGAGCGTATCCACCTGTTCGTCATAGGCGGCGATGCGGGGCGATTTTCGGCCTTCATCCCGGGCTGGGGGCATATGTCGACGCCTGTGATCCGCCCTGTCGACGATGCCGCCGTCGGTTCCGCCGAGGACTGCGTTGACGGATTGTGCAAGCTCTGAGGGGAGAAAGATCATGCTTGACGCCCGTACCGAGACCGCAGTCGAGATCTTCGATCCCCGTGGTGTGGTCACAACCGACGATCGACCATTGGCAGAGCGTAAGTCGGCGCTGGCTGGGCTGCGTCTCGGCATACTCGATAACTCCAAGTGGAACGCTAATAAGTTGCTGCGCGGGGCAGCGGCGGCGCTGGCCGAGCAGATCGAGTTCGCGGAGGTGAACTACTACGTGAAGACCCACGGGTTCTCGACCGATGCGCCTGCTGACATGATCGCGAAGATTGCTGGCGAGTGCGACGTGGTGCTGACGGCCATCGGCGATTGCGGGTCCTGCTGCTCCTGCTGCATCCGGGACGCCATTGCGCTGGAGGAACGCGGTCTGCCCACGGCGCCGATCATCACAACCGAGTTCGTGAATGAGACCCGGCTGACGCGCATGGCAGTCGGCATGCCCTCGCTCAGGCCCGTGGTGATCGACCATCCGGTCAGCTCGATCACCGCCGAGGAGGTCGCCGCCCGCGTCGAGGTCATCGCGGTTCAGGCACAGGAAGTCTGGCTTGGCACGCGGGCCGATATCTGAGATCGGCCGCACCGGAGGTCAGGAGGGATCGACATGAACGCGCCTGCCACGGACCCGATCTTCCTGCCGCTGCACCTGAAGGGCCTGGTGCTGCGCAACCGGATCATGTCGACGGCGCATGCCTGCGGGCTCGGCGATGAAGAAATGATGCCCGGCGAGACCTATCAGGCCTACCATGTCGAGAAGGCGCGCGGCGGACTCGCGCTGACCATGTTCGGCGGATCGTCCTTCGTGGCGGGTGATTCCATGTGGTCGAGCGGGCAGCTCGACATCTCGACGGATCGCATCATTCCCTACCTGCGGCAGTTCTCGGATCGTGTGCACGCCGAGGGTGCGGCCATCATGATCCAGATCACCCATCTGGGGCGACGGGCCGAGACCAACACCAAGAACTGGATGCCCGCCATGGCGCCGTCCCCTGTCCGCGAGATCGGCCATCGCGCCATCCCGCGAGAGATGGACCGCAGCGATATCGATCGGGTGGTGCGGGAGATGGGCGAGGCCGCGCTGCGGGCAAAGGAGGGTGGGCTCGACGGGCTCGAGACCATGACCCATGGCCACTTGATCGGGCAGTTCTTCTCGCCTGTGACCAACCGGCGGACTGACGGGTTTGGCGGCGCGCTTGAGAACCGCTGCCGCTTTGGCCTGATGGTGCATGAGGAGATCCGCCGCCAGGTCGGTGATGATTACATTGTCGGCATGCGGATGGGGATCGACGAGAGCGCGGTCGGCGGCTCGGGTTTCGAAGAGAGCCTGGAGATTGCGCGGATGTTCGAAAGTGCCGGGCTGATCGACTTCGTCAACGCGAACTATGGCCGGATCGATACGGAATTGGCGCTGGCGACCGAATGTATGCCGGGGATGTCGGTTCCGAATGCGCCGTGGATGGACCGGGCGGGCGCGTTCAAACAGGAGATCGGTCTGCCTGTGTTCCATGCCGCAAAGATCGCCGATGTCGCCACGGCTCGCCATGCGATCCGGGCAGGGTTGCTGGACATGGTTGCCATGACCCGCGCCCATATCGCCGATCCGCACATCGTTGCCAAGCTCAGGCGCGGTGAGGAGGCGCGGATCCGTCCCTGCATCGGGGCCTCGCATTGCATGAGCGAGAACCGGCCCACCTGTGTGCACAACGCGGCCTCGGGACGGGAGCGGTTCTGGCAGCACGAGGTTGCGCCCACGGACGGGCCGAGACGACGGGTGGCCATCGTCGGCGGCGGCCCTGCCGGGCTGGAGGCGGCGCGGGTCGCAGCGACACGGGGCCACTCTGTCGTTCTTTTCGAAGCGCAGGACAGGCTTGGAGGGCAACTGCGCCTTGCCGGCACCGCTGGTTGGCGGCGCGACCTGCAAAGCATTGTCGACTGGCGCGAGGGCGAACTGTCGGCTCTGGGCGTTGATGTGCGCATGAATTGCCTCGCGGAGGTGGCGGATATCGAAATCGAAGACCCGGACGTGGTTATTGTGGCGACCGGCGGTTTGCCCGGAGATGGATGGATCGAGGGCGCTGAGCTTTGCACTGATCCCTGGGATGTGCTCTCCGGTGCGGCGCGCCCGACCGGGCGGGTTCTGATCTTCGATGGCACCGGGCGGCATGTGGCGCCATCCGTTGCCGCCACTTTGGACCCCGCGTCGGAGCTCACCTACGCCATGATCGACGAGGTCGTCGCCAAGGAGCTCGCCTATGCCGAGCGTGTGGTCTGGCGGAAGGAGTTTGCTCAGCGGGGCATCACGCCCCTGCTTGAACATCGGCTGGAGCGTGTGCTCAGAGACGGCAACGCCCTGCGCGCCCATCTGGTCAACGAGTTGACAGGTGAGCGGTTGGAGGTGGCAACAGACGCGGTTATCGCGGACCACGGATGCCTTCCGGTCGACAACCTCTGGCACGAAATGCGGGAGCGTTCTGCCAATGACGGCAGAACGGATCCCGAAGCGTTGGTGGCGGGTAGACCTCAACCCGGGCTTGATGGATCGGGACCGGCGCTCTTCAGGATTGGCGACGCGGTTTCCAGCCGCAACCTGCCCGCGGCGATCTTCGATGCGCTGAGGCTGTGCAGCCCGCTCTAGTTTCGGCGTCAAGGATACCGGCCGCCAACGATACCTTTACCTAGTGGCCCTAACTCTGGCCTTGTTCGTCGGATCGTCCAGAGGGCATATTCATGTCCAGGCCTGAGTACGTTTCGGACCACCTGCCGGGACTACATCAGCACGATCTTGCATTCTGCGAACGTGCATGGCGGATCCGGTGGCGCAACCCGCTCCTTGTGAGGCGTCGGGCGACGCGGATCTTGCAACGTCTCGAAGCCCTGCCGGTCAAGCCGCAGCAGAGCTATGCGCAGGTCCTGGTCATCATGGCGTCCGATGCGTTGTGGACAGGCAACCTCGCACGCGCCGACACCCAAAGCGCGGACGCTTTGCGCCTGATTGGCGCCGAGGATCCCGTTTGGTTCGGACGTGCCGCGATCATCCGGATCGCTGTCTACCACGCCACCGGGCACAGGGATGCGGCGGCAGAGCTGTCGCACCACGCTCTTGCGACCAACGAACATGTGCATGCCCCTGATGTCCGCGCCGAGTTGCTGCTGTTGCTGGCCGTGCAGCACCTGTTCTCCAAGGATTTCGACCGATCGCTGGAGATCATGGACGAGGCATACGCCTACTCGCGGGACAACACTCTGCCTGCCTACGTCACCATGATGCAGAGCGACATGGGCCGGTTCCTGCTGCGCAAGGGTGACCTCAACGCTGCTGAAGACTGGCAGATGCGGGCGCATGCGAGCATCGCGCGGCACCGATTGCCTGTACTTGCCCCCTATGCCTGCGAGGTGCTGGGCGAGATCTATGTCGAGACCGCGCGAGCAGAGGATGCGGTGGGTCTTCTTCAGACCGGCCTTGAGCAGGCAGCAGCATTGGATGACAACCGCGCACGGTGCCAGATCCTGGTGGTGCTGGGCCGCGCGTGGATTGAGCTCGGTGATCCTGATGAGGCGCTTCGGGCGCTGCGGCAGGGTCAGCAAATCGCTGATGAGATCGCGTATCCGGTTTGGCAACGCCGCTTCCGTCAGGCGATTGCGGATGCGCATGAGGCGGCGGGCCAGCCTGTCGAGGCGCTGGCTGCCTACAAGGCGTTCATGGAGATGGACCGCAAGCTCGGCGACCGCGAAACGGAGATGCGGCTGACCGACATGCGTGCAACCTTCGAGCTTCAGCAAGCGCAGAAGGTGGCCGAGCTTGAGGACGCCAAGTGCGCAGCCTCCGCCGCCAGCGACCGGGTTGTGGGCCTTCTGGAGAACCTGGAACACGCGGTCATGCTGTTGGATGATGAGGGCAGAATCCTCTTCTACAATCGGCGGATCCTCGAAATCTGGGGTGTAGATGCTGATGTGATCAGGCGGAACCCGACCATTCGGGACATGATATTCTACAACCTCCGGAATGGTCTCTACCAGGCAGAGATGCCGGATATCACGGAGGCGGAGATCCAGACCTATGTCGCTGAACGCCTGCCGGTCCTGGCGCAGGATGTCATCGGTCCGGTCGAGGTCAGCTTCACCACCCAGGCGAACGGCACGCGACAATACATGCTGCAGGGACGGCGCATCGGTGCTGAGAGGATGTTCAGCTATGTGGATGTGACGGATCTCAAGCGCCAGGCTTCGGATCTGGAGAGCGCGCGCGCAGCTGCCGAAACGGAACGCGTCCGTCTGGCATCCGTCTTCGATGCGCTGCCGCACTCGGCCTTGCTGCTGGACCATGATTTCAGGATCCTCCAATGCAACGCCAAGTTTCTCGAGATCTTCGCGATGACGGAAAGCGACGTCATCGAGTACCCGTTCTACGACCAGCTGCTCGAGCACTGCTGGCGGGACGGGCGCTACATGAACGATCTGGACGAGGAAGCGTTCCAGTCATTCATGGACAACCGGCGCGCTCTGCTAAGGCGTCGGCGATACGGACCGATGAAGATCATGGGTTCGCTGAGGTCGGATTCAGAAGCGCGGGCCTATCAGGTCGAGGCCGTGCCCGTGGGTTCCGGTCAGATGATCAGCCAGATCGATGTGACGGATCTCTACCGGGCACGCGAGGCGGCAGAAGCGGCCAGCGATGCGAAGTCCTCCTTCCTGGCAAATATGAGCCACGAGATCCGCACGCCGATGAACGGCATCATGGGGATGTGTCAGCTTCTCGCCGAGACCTCGCTGTCGAGCGAACAACGGCTCTACGTCAACACCGTCACCGACTCCGCCGACGCGCTGCTCACCATCATCAACGACATTCTCGATTTCTCGAAGATCGAGGCCTCGAAGCTCAGCATCGTGATAGAGCCGTTCAACCTGTTCAGTGCGGTCCACGATGTCATGGCGCTGATGGCGCCCCGGGTCACCGAGACGGAGATCGAGCTGTGTCTCGACTATGATGAGACCATGCCGCACGCGATCCTCGGAGATGTCGGGCGGATCCGGCAGATCCTCGTCAATGTGATTGGCAACGCCGTAAAGTTCACCACCAAGGGCTATGTCCTTGTCCGCGTGGCCTACGGCGAGGGCAACATGCTTCAGATCGAGATCACGGATACGGGTGTCGGTATTCCCGAGAACAAGATCGGCGCGATCTTCTCCGCCTTCGAGCAGGTGGATAGCAAATCGACCCGCCAGTTCCAGGGCACGGGGCTGGGGCTGGCGATCACGACCCGGTTGCTCGACCTGATGGATGGGCGCATTTCCGTTCGATCCACGCTGGGGGAAGGTACGACATTCACCATCGAGCTTCCGGCAGAAGCCCACCACGCCGCCCTGCCCGACAGCGTCGGGCGTGCCGATCTAACCGACTGCGCCGTTCTCGTCGTGGATGATCTGGAGATAAACCTCGCGATCCTGGAGCCGATGCTGACCCGGCGCGGCGCCCGCGTGGTCACTGCCACAGGTGCGCACGAAGCCCTCGAACTGGCGGGTACGCAGCACTTCGATTTAGGCATTCTCGACTACCAGATGCCGCATGTCGACGGTGAGGGCCTGATGCTTGCGCTGAAGGGAGAGGCATCCAGGCCGCCGTTCCCGCTGATCCTGCTGTCATCCGTCGACAAATCGGGTGAGACCCGGCGGCTGGTCGAACTTGGCTTCAGTGCTGTCGTGATGAAGCCCGCCAATGCGCATCTCTTTGATCATGCGCTGCGCAAGGCGCTGGGGCAGGACGCCAGTAGCGCGGCACAGGACGTTGGAACACCTGATGGCAAAGATGCGGCCCCAGATTTCTCCGCGATCACAATCCTTCTGGCGGAGGACAACCAGACCAACCAGATGGTGGTGAGCAAGATGCTCAAGCCCACGGGCGCAAAGCTCATCGTGGTTTCGAACGGTCAAGAGGCGGTGGATGTGGCCTGCAAAGGAGGGATCGACATCATCCTGATGGATGTCTCGATGCCCGTCATGAACGGGCTGGACGCTGCGAGTGAGATCCGCAGGTTCGAGACTGAGGAGGCCAGCGGCAATCTCGCCTGTCCCATCATCGCGCTGACGGCCAACGCGATGGATCGCGACAGGGAGAGCTGTCTGGATGCCGGGATGTCCGACTTCCTCTCAAAGCCCGTGCGCAAGCGCGATCTCTTCTCGATGATTGAGGAGTGGTGCGAGGATTGAGGCGCGGGGCCCGTCTATCCGAACAATCCGCCGAAGACCTCCACAACATCCTCGACCACCTCCGACGCTGTTTCAGAGGCGTCTTCGGCGGTGTCCTCGAGGAACTCGCTCGTGTCCTCCACGAACTCGTCGAGCGCGTCTTCCGCTTCGTCCAAAGCCTCGTCGACGGCATCTTCTGTCTCGTTCCACGCGTCCTCCGCCTGTTCGGCCTGGTCTTCCAGCCATGCGCCGACCTCGCCACCAACCGAGCCCGCAGCCGCCAGCGCCTGTGCCAGATTGTCGGCGAGGCCCGATGCCGCGACCGCCGCCTCCCCGATGGAGCGGACAGAACCGACAGCGCCGAGCCAGGTGGTGGCAACTGCGTTGGCAGCGACGCTGGTTCCTGCCGTCAG
>JBCDID010000144.1:0-8503 GCA_038749355.1 Pseudomonadota bacterium
AAGAAGATGAAAAAGGAAAAGCACCGCGAAGAGTTCATCGCGATGCTGGTCGAGCAGCAAGCTCGGATGGGCAAGTACAAGGGCTGGGTCGGCGCCTACCTGAAGAAGTGCGCCAAGAAGGGCGGCGACCCCAGCCGGGTCGGCCTAGGCTAGGTGCGAACGCAAGAACCAGGCGAACTTCTCGTGCACCTGGCCCCGCCCGATGCACAGATCCTCAGTCAGCGTATCACCATGACCGGCCGCAACCTGCCCGCATCCCGCGAGAGTGGCTGCCAAAGTCTCCTGCGCATTGAGCATCGTCTGGATCATGTCCTTGTCGGACGCGTGCCCGTCGTGCTCCTCGATCTTTGAGCGCTCGACCATTGCTGCGAGCCTGCCCTCAGCATGTTCACCGAGCGCCTTGATCCGCTCCGCAAGGTCGTCCTGCGCCTCGAAGTGGTCCTCGTAGATCTTTTGGAACAGATCGTGGAGCGGGCCAAACGCCATGCCGGTCACATTCCAGTGGAAGTTCTGAGCAAGCATCGTTGTCACGGCGGTTTCCGCGACAGACTGATTCAATGCTTCAGCAATCTGGGTTGTCGCGTCTGGCGACAGGTTTGCGGCCGTCTGTGTCATCGTTCTTCCTCGGATGTAGCGGGTAGCGAATTTGCTTGCCTGACCCCAACATAGAGGAATTTGGAATCATTCCAAGAAATATTTTTGGAATTATTCTAAGTTTTCTCCCGCTAGGCGACGCCCCGCGCGAGGAACGATATCGTCCGGCGCATGTGCTTTGGAATCCGAGACCTCAGCATGAACTCCGCGCTCGCATGATCCCCGTCACGCAAAGAGGAAATCAACCGCAGCAGCAATGCCTCATCCGGACTCACGTCAGCGACACCTGGGCTGAAGATCCGGACATTCCGCCCAAGAGCCTGCGCAAAGTACGGCACGAGCACTTCCGCAAAAGCTCCCTTTGACACAACAGGATCATTCCACAGCACACGGCAGGCTTCTTGAGGTTCAGCCTTGGCGCAGTATCTGCACTTGAGCGCAGCAATACGGATATGGTTCAGTACACCAATGTTTTCGGCTGAGAAAGAATCTGCTACCGGCCGTTGCGGAGCAGTAGGCGACTGCAGGGCGATCGCGACTGAAACTGGCTGTGCGTGCGACATCTACATCCACCTAGACCGTATGCTTGACCAAATCTATAAGCTATTATGCCACATGCAAGAGAAGAATGCAGAGCTAATTGTTGCACATGACTTTTCTTCGCGTCAGATCAGACTGACAGGGGCGTAATGTGCCAACACCGAACGGCAAATGCCGATCCTCTGGTGCTAGTTCAGGAAAGGCTTCAAACCGAAGCCTCCTGACCACCCGGATCGCGACCGGACTCTCTACCCTGATCGCAGGTTTGATCGTCTCGGGCGCGCACGCGAATCCGGTCAACTTTGAACAGCTCACTGACCCGCACATGGAGGTGACTCCGCGCACGCCGACCGAGGCCGCCCGGATTGCGCCGGTCGTCGCTCCCACAACCGATTTCAACGCGGCAGAGAAGTTCGAGGCTAACCCAGGTGGTGCCGCGACCTCGCGCAAGCATCGCAACCGGGACGCGTTCTCGCAGCCTTCTGCAAATCTGAGTTTCGAGGAAGAGCTGACCTTCAAAGTCGGCAACGGCATCTTCAAAAAGCTCTGGGTGAGCGCGCCTGCGTCCACCAAAGCGTCTGACGGACTTGGGCCCTTGTATAACGCCCGTTCCTGTCAGCGGTGCCACTTGAAGGACGGTCGTGGCCACCCACCCGCTGGACCCGATGACACGGCGATCTCGATGTTCCTGAGGGTCTCTATTCCGACCGACAGCGACCCGCTGCAGGCCAAGATTGCAGACTATATCGCGACTGCTCCGGACCCTGTCTATGGCAAGCAGCTGCAAGACTTCGCGTTGCCGGGCCATCCCGCAGAGTATCGGTTTGATGTGACATACGAGGAGATTGAGGTCGCGCTATCGGGTGGCGAGGTCGTGCAACTTCGCCAGCCGACCTACCGGGCAGCGGATCTCGGCTATGGCCCTTTGCACGACGATGCGATGCTATCGCCCCGGATCGCCCCGCAGATGATCGGCTTGGGTCTGCTTGAAGCTATCCCGGCCGAGGCGATCCTTGCAAACGCTGATCCCTATGACGCCGATGGCGATGGCATCTCGGGGCGTCCCAACATTGTCTGGTCTGCTGTGCATCAACAACCCATGCTTGGCCGGTTCGGCCTGAAAGCCGGGTCTCCGACGCTGCTCGAGCAATCCGCGGACGCATTCGCCGGCGACATCGGAATCTCCAACCCGATCCATCCTGCAGGTTCCGGCGAGTGTTCGGCGCGGCAGACGGCTTGCCAGAACGCCCCGGACGGCGCAGCGCCCGAGCACGAGAACCTCGAGGCAAGCCAAGAGGTCTTGGATCTTGTCACCTTCTACAGCCGCAATCTCGCGGTGCCAGCGCGGCGGAACATCAGCGATCCGCAGGTCCTGCGGGGCAAGCAGCAGTTCTACGAGGCCGGATGCGTCGCCTGCCACACGCCGAAGTTCGTCACCCACCGCCTGGAGGACCGCGACGAGCACAGTTTCCAGCTTATCTGGCCGTACTCGGATATGCTGCTTCATGACATGGGTGAAGGGCTGGCTGACCATCGTCCTGAAGCACGTGCCACAGGCCGCGAATGGCGCACGCCTCCACTTTGGGGAATAGGCTTCACGGAAACGGTGAACGGACACACCTTCTTCCTGCACGACGGACGGGCTCGCAGTCTTCTCGAGGCGGTGCTGTGGCATGGCGGTGAGGCGCAAGCCAGCCGCGATGCGGTCGTCGCCATGCCGAAGGCCGAGCGGGACGCACTGATCCGTTTTCTGGAGAGCCTTTGATGCGTGTGATCTTGGCAATCATTTTGTACCTGGCGCCTTCGCTTTCGTTCGCCTTGGCCGATCATACGGTCGATCAGATCGTCGAAGAACATGTGCTGCCTGGCTATACAGAACTTGTGGCCACGAGCTCGACCTTGGCGCAGACAGCGACGGATGACTGTTCCCGGGCATCCCCGACACTGCAGGCCGCCTATCATGAGACATTTGATGCCTGGATCACGGTAAGCCATTTGCGTTTCGGACCTAGCGAGCTCAACAACCGGGCGTTCTCCATGGCGTTCTGGCCGGACCCGCGCGGCAAGACCCCGAAGGCGCTGCGGCGCATGATCTCCGCAAGGGATGACGTGGTCGACGATGAACAGGGTTTCGCGCAGATCTCGGTGGCCGCGCGCGGGATCTACGCTTTGGAGCGCTTGCTATTCGATCCGAGTTTCGACGTCGAAGAGGACAGCGCTTACACCTGCAAGCTGGTGATTGCGATTGCGCGCGACATTGCGCGCACGGCAACGGACCTCCTGGAGGACTGGCGCGCGCGTTACGCCGAACAGATGATCTCTGCCGGCCGGAAAGGAAGCCTATATCGTACGCCCCTGGAGGCCGAGAAGGAATTGCTCACCGCATTGGAAGCGGGTCTGGAGACGACGTCCGCGATGCGTCTTGGTCGTCCAATGGGCACTTTTGATCGTCCGCGGCCAAAGCGGGCAGAAGCACGACTTTCAGGCCGATCAGTCCGCAACGTTCAACTCAGCCTGACAGCCTTGCGCGAGATGACATCGATGCTCGCGACAGCGCATCCGGCCGTTGCCAGATCCTTGGACCAGGCGTTCGCAAACGCGCTCGAAGCTGCGAAGCGGTTCGAGAGCGATCCCGTCTTCACCAGCGTCGCGACCATCGACGGCAGGTTACAAGTCGAGATCCTGAAACAGTCTGTGGAACGCGTCGCGGAGATCGTCCTTACCGAACTCAGCCCCGCTCTCGGGATCACTCCTGGCTTCAACGCGCTGGACGGGGACTGACGGTGACCACCCGCCGTTCGTTCTTTGCCGGCGCAGCAGCGCTAAGCCTCGCGCCAAAGCTGACTTGGGCCGATGCAGGCAGCCCCAACTATCTGTCAGCGGCCAGATTGCCGGATGACACGTTTCGGCTGTTCGGATTGGACAGAGACGTCCAGCCGCTGTTTTCGATCCCGCTGCCCGCACGAGGTCACGCGGCGGCGGCCCATCCGGAACGCGCCGAGGCCGTGGCTTTCGCACGCCGGCCGGGCACCTTCGCCTTGGTCCTGAACTGTGTATCTGGAGAACTCAAGGCGACCCTGAAAGCCCCGGCGGAGCGGCACTTTTATGGACACGGGGTGTTCTCAAGGGACGGGTCGCGGCTGTTCACCACAGAGAACGCCTACCAGATCGGAGAAGGCCGCATCGGCATCTGGGCAGCCGATGATGGCTACCGGCGGGTTGGCGAGTTTCCGTCCGGCGGCATCGGGCCACATGACGTGCTGCGGTTGCCGGGTACCGACATCCTGGCTGTCGCAAATGGCGGAATCGACACCCATCCAGAAACCGGGCGTGAGAAGCTCAACATCCCCTCCATGCAGCCCAACCTGTCATATGTCACCGAGACGGGCGAGCAACTGGATCGCATGGAGCTGCCGCCAGAGATGCACAAAAGCTCTATCCGGCATCTGGCGTTGCGCCATGACGGACTGGTCGCGTTCGGTTGCCAATGGCAGGGGGATCTGTTGGACGTCCCACCCCTGCTCGGGCTTCATAGGATTGGCATGGAGCCAAACCTGCTTGCCCAAGCACCCGAGGCGCATCTCAAGCTGAACGGCTATGTTGGCAGCGTCGCGTTCTCCAATCGCGGAGATCAAGTTGCCATAGCAGCGCCGCGCGGCAACCAGCTCGTCGTCTTTGATGCGGCGAGCGGCTCTCACGTTCGAACCTTGGATGAAACTGATGTCTGCGGTGTCGCCAGCTCGAAGTCTGGATTCGTCTTCACCGCAGGTTCGGGTAGCTCGGGACAGCTCAGTGACCCCAAGCGCGTGGCGCGCAACCGCCTCGCATGGGACAATCATCTGGTTGGGATTGATGGAGCATAGAGTAGGGACTTCCCTCGCCCTCAATCCGAATGTCCCGTTTGCCTTAACGATTGCCCGCCTTCCTTCCTGTTCACATCGACCCACCAACTGGTTCACCGATGCCGCTCCACAGTCCGTCTGCGCAGCAGTCGCTGCGGGCTACAAAAACGACGTTTTGTCCATTGACCCAGCCTCCCCACTCCGTACTGTCGCGGTGATGGTCCCGTAGATGCCCAAGCATCGCGGGGTAAAAGGGAATACGGTGAGGTGTACCCATCAGGGCCCAATGCCGTAGCTGCCCCCGCAACTGTGAGCGGAGAGCGGTCCTCGACAAAACCACTGGCGCCAGTCGCGCTGGGAAGGTGAGGCACCGCAATGATCCGCGAGCCAGGAGACCTGCCATCTCGATGAAATCTTGTGCCGGGCGGGGTGCCTCGGTGGAGGGATGATGATGGCGGCAAATTGGCAGTTGTTGAGCGCATGGCGCTCAAGGTCGAACCGGCAGCTTATCTCGGCACATTTGGTGTGGGGATCAGATTGCGATGGGTTCGGAAGATCAACACGAACAGGGCCGTCTTAGGAGAGGTGTACGGGCGGCGGAGCAGTGCACGAACTGGTGCAGCAAGTGTCGTCGAACAGATACGCCTAGTCTGACCGGCCATGCCCCGATGCCTCGGCATCGGGTTGCGAACTGTACTGTACGGCGTGCCAATTGTTGGAAGGCGCCGTTCTCTGTCGGCGCTATTGCTTGCGTTGTGGCTTTTAGTCGGCCTGGCACCATGGCGTGCGATCGAGGCCAAAAGAGCTCTGTTCTCTTCGGAGGCGTGGGCACAGATAGCGGCTCACTCGCGCCCTTTGCATCTCGGTACGCCCGAGTTGGTGGATGTTGGACCAAGGCGACTGCACGCTACTCACGATCGAGCCGCAGGACACACGCCAGGACACCCAACCAGTCAGCGGTCGTGCATCAACGCGCCAGTTCGGCAAGTTGAGGCGCGCGTTGCACTCCCGGTCAAAACCCGCGGACCTTTCCGCCGAGCGCATCTCCTATAGCGCACCGAATGGCAGCATGTTGCTGCGCGAAGTGACGCTGACGGCGCGTGCGGGAGATCGGTTGGCGATCATCGGGCCAAACGGCGCAGGCAAGACCACCCTGTTGCAAGTGCTCTCGGGCCGTCTGCGCCCTGCCTCCGGTCGCGTGCTAATGGCTGGCCAGGATCTCAGCCTGATAGAGCACGGTGCGCGTGCAAGGCAGATCGCTGTTCTGGCGCAGAGCGACCAACCCGATCTCCGCCTGCGCGGCACCGATTATGTGGCCTTCGGGCGGATTCCGCACGCCAGAACGTCTCCCTCCGACTCGCACGAGCGGGCAGTTTCGCAGGCACTGGAGACGACTGGCGCGACTGCTTTTGCACATCGCAAGCTAATGGAGCTTTCCGGCGGGGAGAGGCAACGGCTGATGCTGGCCCGCGCCCTGGCCCAGGAACCTGCCATCCTTCTTCTGGATGAGCCGACAAACAACCTCGATCTCCGGGCACGGGCGGATCTGATCGACATTGCAGCCGGACTGGGCATCACCGTGATCGCTGTTCTGCATGATCTGTCGCTTGTGCCCGACTTCGCCGACCGGATTGCCGTGTTGTCCGAAGGACGCCTGGTCTGTTGCGACACCCCGGAGATCGCACTGAGCGACCCTATCGTTCGCGACGTGTTTGATATGTCTGTCCTCCGGTTCCCGCATCCGCATGACGGGCGCCCCCTGTTGATCTTCGAAAAACCCCAAGTGAAGGAGAACTCACTATGAGAACGACCATACCGCTCGTGGCTGGTACAATCGCACTGATCTCGGCATCGGCGGCTTCAGCCGACTACCCGACAACTGTGGACAGTTGCGGCACACCCCTGACTTTCGAGGCTGCTCCGAAACGCGCAGTCGTCCACGACCTGAACATGACCGAGATGTTCTTTGCGCTTGGACTTCAGGAGCACATGGTGGGCGTGACGGGCATCACCGGTTGGTACAAGGTCGATGACACGTTCAAAGGTCAACTCGGCGAGATCCCTGAGCTTGCGCCCAAATACCCGACCCTTGAGAACCTGTTGTCCGCCTCGCCCGACTTCTTCTTTGCAGGGTGGTACTACGGCATGCGTCCGGGTGGTGAAGTCACCCCGGACACGCTCAGCCCGTTCGACGTGAAGACCCTGGTTCTGACGGAGAGCTGCGTGCATCTGGACAAGGATGTGCCCAGCGCGACGATGGACCTGTTGTTCGAAGATGTGCTGAAGCTTGGGAAGGTATTTGACAAGCAGACCGAGGCAGCGGCGCTGGTCGATAGCTGGAAGGCCGAGCTTGCGGCCATCACTGAAGCGGTCGGCGATGGACCGAAACCCCGCGTGTTCCTCTACGATAGCGGCGAGGATCAGCCGTTCACCGCAGGCCGGTTCGCTGTCCCTACGGCGATGATTGAGGCGGCCGGTGGTCAGAACGTGCTCGACGACTTTGAGACGAGCTGGGGACGCACCTCCTGGGAGACGGTCGCCACGCGTAATCCGGAGTTTCTCGTCCTGCTCGACTACCAGGACGACGCTGGCTACCAGAAGCTGCTGGACTTCCTGAAGGCGCACCCGGCGATGAGCCAGACGGACGCGGTGAAGAATGAGCGCTTCGTGCCGCTGCGCTACGCGGAGCTGACGCCCGGGCCGGCGAACATCGAGGCGATCAAGAAGATCGCCGCCGCGATGCACGGTCTCGACTTCTAGACGTGGCGCCTTTGCGCGTCGCGCTGGTCCTCGCGGGCGGTCTTCTGCTGCTCGCGGGGGCGTTTACGGCATCCGTTGCGGTCGGCTCGACGGCGCTGCCCTTTGCGGACGTCGCCGCCATCCTGTTGGGGCCGCTTGCGCCGCCGCTCGGTCTCGACGCGCCGGACGGCCCCATAGAACGCATCGTCCTGGAGCTGCGGGCGCCCCGGGCGCTGCTCGCCGCCATCGTCGGCGCCGGCCTCGCGATCGTCGGCATGCTGCTGCAGTCGGCGACGCGCAACGATCTCGCCGATCCGTTTCTCTTCGGTCTGTCCTCCGGCGCGGCGGCCGGAGCGGTCTTCGTAATCACCGCCAGCGGCGACGTGCTCGGCGTCTGGACGCTGCCGATCGCCGCTTTCGTCGGGGGGCTCGCCTCCGCGATCACCGTTCTCCTCCTTGTGGCGCGCGCCGGGCTCGGCGGACCGGAGCGGCTGATCCTGGCCGGTCTCGCCGTCTCCTTCATCTTCGCCGCGATCACTAACTTCCTCGTCTTCGCCGGCGATCAGCGGGCCGCGCATTCGGTTGTGTTCTGGAGCCTCGGCGGCCTCGGCCTCGCGCGCTGGGACAATCTTGGCTTCGCTGCGGCGGGGCTGGCCGTGATCATGGCGACGGCTCTGGGTCTCAGCCGCTCGCTCGACGCCATGCTTGCCGGCGATGACGCCGCTGACAGCCTCGGCGTCTCGCCGTCACGGACCCGCGTCGCCATCTTCATCGCCTCCGCCTTCGCC
>JBCDID010000145.1:0-8439 GCA_038749355.1 Pseudomonadota bacterium
AGGTGATTCAGGACACGGCCGGAGTATCCAGTTCCGCGAAGGAGCGCGCCGAAGATCTGTCTCTGCAGGCCGAGGAACTGCGCCAGACCATCGCCGCCTTCGAAGATAGTGGCGAGGGTGGCAAGACAGGCCATGGGCAGCACGCGGCCGCATTCGCGGCCTGAGCCCGGCCTTCGCCTCGCGCCCAACGGATTGATCTTTGCACTCCGGCTAAGCCGGAACAGCAGAGATCCAAAGTAGCGAGATGTGTCAGGTTTCGCGGTAGAGGACGGCCCTCCGGCGGTCCCTAACTTCCCGGTGCCTGGCCATGTCCTCGGGCGCAAGCAGCCCTGTGCCCGACTCCACCAGCGTGAAGTGTCCAAACCGGTCCTCGCCACGGGCCAGCGTCGCACAGAGCCCGCCGCCCTCCATCTGCCTCATGCGCGTCGGCACATATCGGACCGCCAGCCCGATGCGCCGATCATCAGAGCGGTTCGGGTCCGACGCATGAAAAAGCCGGCCATGGTGCAGCGACATCTCGCCGGGCTGGAGTTCAACCGCCACGGCGTCCTCCTCATCAACCTCCACGGCGATCTCCTGCCCCCGGGTCAGCAGATTGTCCTCGGCAAAGGTGTCGACATGCGCGACGCTCTCCAGATGTGAGCCCGGCACGAAGCGCATGCATCCGCTCTCCCGCGTCGCAGGCGAGAGCGCAATCCAGGCTGTCACCTCGTCATTCCCCTCCAGCCCCCAGTAGTGCAGGTCCTGATGCCAGGATACATAGGCGGTGGACTGCGCCTCCTTGATGAAGAAGTTGCAGGCCATGACGATCAGGTCCTCGCCGAGCAGAGCCGAAACGGGGTCGGTCACAGCCGGGTCCCGGATAATGTCGCCCACGAAACCCAGAGAGAGGTTGGCGAACTCCCGGAAGTAGCTGACGCCCTCAGGGTCATCCGCCGCCATGGCCTCGGCCTGCTCCAGCAGAGCCCGATACTCCGCTGCCCTTTCGGCACTCATCACCCGGATCGGAAAGGCGAATCCGTCCCGCGCATACGTCTCGCTGAGTTCGGTGTTGTCCAGCATGTCCGGCCCTCCCTGCCCGGAGTGAGCCGGAAGGCGAAACACAAGTCAACTTGGGACCGGCTCTAGCCGTCAGCAGATCGCCCACCGATCATGGAGACGATCCCAGCTGCCGCGGCCTCCGGCTCTATATGCCCGCCCGCGACAGCGTGCTCAGCCTGCCGAAGCGCGCGGGAAATCTCGGGGTCCGCAAAGACAGCCTTCAGCACGCCCTGCTCCAGTGCCCGGTGCAACGCAATGGCGCCCTGGCGCGCCCGCGCTTCCACAACATGCCCCTCAGCGACCCGCCAGTCATGCAGCTTGCAGATCGCCTGCCAGACTTCGTCCAGCCCGTCGCCAGTCGCAGCCGAGCAGGTCAGCGCGCACGGATAGCCATCGGGATCGTCCGGGCCCCGCCGCATCAGCCTCAGCGCGCCCGCGTAGTCGACGCGAGTCGACTCCGCCACCGGCTTCAGCGCGCCATCCGCCTTATTAACCACGATGACGTCGGCAATCTCCATGATCCCGCGTTTCACCCCCTGCAATTCGTCCCCGCCTGCAGGCGCGAGCAGCAGGAGGAAGATGTCCGTCATTTCGACGACCATGGTCTCGGACTGGCCGACGCCGACAGTCTCGACCAGCACCGTATCGAAGCCTGCCGCCTCGACCAGGCGGATCGTTTCGCGCGTACGCCGGGCCACGCCTCCCAGCGTCCCATCCGAGGGCGAAGGGCGGATGAACGCGGACGGATGGCGGGACAGCTGCTCCATCCGCGTCTTGTCGCCAAGGATGGACCCGCCCGACACCGTCGAAGAGGGATCAACCGCCAGAACCGCCACACGATGCCCGGCCTCGACTAACTTCAGCCCCATCGCCTCGATAAAAGTCGACTTCCCCACCCCGGGCGTTCCCGACAACCCGATCCGGCGCGCGACGGAACCGGGCGCCCCAAGCCGTTCCATCAGGCGATGGGCGAGGGTACGATGGTCCTTGCGGGTGGACTCGATCAGAGTGATCCCCCGCGCAAGGGCACGCCGTTCCCCTGCCCTGATCCGGGACGCAATGTCCTCGATGTCCAGAATTGCGTCAGACGCGGGCATGGCGGGCGGGCCTTGGATAATTTATCAACTTGTGGCCGGGTAAGCGGCCACCCGGTGGTCCATAGGACAAACCGGACAGGGCTTCAACGGAGGCGGAGCATGTGGCGTAAATGGCAGGGTTTGGTCGGAGGTCTGCTGGTGGCGGGTGTCTCCGCGTCTTCGGGGGCGGCCTCTGAGGACGGCAACGTCAACACGATCTACGACTTCTACCTCGGCGGCATCAAGGCCGGTGAGCTGACCATTGACGCGGATTTCGACGGCGCGATCTACCGGGCCGAGTCCGTATTGCGCACGGCGGGTGTCGTCGGAATGGTCTACAAGGCGTCATTCGAGGCAGAGGCAGAAGGGCGGCTGACGTCCGGTGGTCTGGAGCCTGCACGCTTCGCCGCGGACTCGCGTATGAGGTCAAAAGCCCAATCAGTCGAGATGATATACTCCAACAGGGCTCCCGGGGAAGTCCGCGCCGAGCCCGCCTTCAGCCCGCGCCCCTGGCAGATTGACCCGGCCGAACAGACGGGCACCCTGGACCCGATTACTGCGGCGCTGACCGCCCTGGCACCGACCCAAGCGGCCGCAGTCTGCAACAGCTCGGTCGAGGTCTTCGACGGGCGGCGGCGCTACGCTATTGACCTAGGCAAACCGACAATGGACGGTGACCGCATCCGCTGCCCTGCGCTGTATCGCCGGATTGCGGGTTTTAAGCCGAAGATGATGAAGAAGCGGCCCAAGTTTCCGTTCCATGTCTGGTTCGAGGAACGTGCCGACGGCAAGGCGCATATGGTGCGTGCCGCGGGTGACAGCATGTTTGGAATTGCGGTGATCCTGTTGCGGGATTGATTGGCCCTGCGGGCGCCGGTGCATCACACGCTCTGACGAGCGCTTTGGATGCACCCTACGCGGGGCGCTTCGTCTCATTCGCCGCGTAGGGTGTCATCCGGTCCTCGCGCCAGCGGAGAGCAGATGCACCCTTGACTGTGCAGACGCTTGCAGGTCCATCGGCCGTCTGCCATCACCGCATCCCATGCGGACCCCGGATCTCCCCATCACTGCTGTACTGCCAGACATCCGGCGTGCTTTGTCCGACGGGCCCAACCTGGTGCTTGCCGCGCCACCCGGGGCAGGCAAGACGACCGGCGTCCCGTTGGCGTTGCTGGACCAGAATTGGGCCGAGGCAGGCAAGATCCTGATGCTCGAGCCGCGTCGCATCGCGGCCCGCACCGCCGCCGCCCGCATGGCCAGCACGCTTGATGAAGAGCCGGGCCAAACCGTCGGCTACCGGATCCGGGGTGAGAGCAGGGTCACCAAGAGCACCCGCATCGAAGTCATCACAGAGGGCATCCTCACCGCCATGCTCCGCGCCGACCCGGAACTGTCGGGTATCGTGGCGGTGCTCTTCGACGAGGTTCACGAGCGCTCCATCCACACCGATCTCGGCCTCGCGCTATGCCTTGAGGTGCAGGAAGCGCTGCGCCCGGAACTCCGCCTCGTCGCCATGTCGGCCACCTTGGACACCAACGCATTCCGCCGTTTGATGCCCGATGCCGAAGTTATTCGAAGCGAAGGGCGCAGCTACCCGGTCGAGACCCGCTGGCTGGACCGGCCGCGCCGGCGGAAAGGGCATCAGCGCGATCTGCTGGCAATGGCGATGGTGGATGGCATCAGCACGCTCTGGAAGGGAGCGGAAGGCGACATCCTCGCCTTCCTGCCCGGTGCCGGAGAGATCAGGGCCACCGAGCAGTGTCTTACCACCGCCCTGCCCGAGGCCCGCGTCCAGACGCTCTACGGAGCCCTGCCCTTCGACCAACAACAAGCCGTGATGCGTCCCTCGGACCAGCGCCGGATTGTGCTCGCCACAGCCATCGCGGAGACATCGCTGACGGTTCCCGGCGTGCGCGCCGTCGTGGACTGCGGTCTTGCCCGCCGCGCGCGGGTCGACCGCGCAACGGGCATGACGCGCCTTGTCACCGAGCCCGTCAGCCGCGCCGAGGCGACCCAACGCCAGGGCCGCGCGGGACGGACGGCTCCCGGCATCTGCCTCCGCCTCTGGACCAAAGGGGAGGAAGGAGCCTTGCCCGCCTATCCGCCACCTGAGATCCTGTCCACGGACCTCACGGCTTTGGCGCTCGATCTGGCGATTTGGGGAACACGGGACCCTGCGGACCTGCGCTTCATCGACCAACCACCTGCCGAAGGTCTAACCGTCGCCCGCGCACTGCTGGAACAATTGGAGGCGCTCGACGCCGATGGGCGTGTCACGGAGCACGGGCATGCGCTCGCGCGTCAGCCCCTCCATCCCCGCCTGGCACACATGATCGCCCGAGCGGGAGAGGCGGAAGGCACGGCGGCGCTCCTCGCCGCGCTCATTTCCGACCGGCCAATGAGCGGCGTGGAAGGCGCGGACCTGCGCACCCGCGCCGAGGCCGTGCTCCGCCTGAGCGCTCAACATCCACGCGGCCAGATCCAGCGCATTCGGGAGGAGGCCCGACGGCTCTCGAAAGCCAAAGCGCGCCCGCAAGACATCGCCGACCAGATGGGGGCGCTGGCAGCACTGGCCTATCCTGATCGCATCGCCCAGCGACGGAAAGGGGATGCGCCGCGGTTCCTGCTCTCGAACGGTCGCGGGGCAGTGATGGAAGCACATGACCCGTTCGCGAAACAGCCGTTCCTGGTGGCCACGGATCTCGAGGACGGACGGGAGGCGCGCATTCGTGTCGCCGCCCCCATCTCGCTTAGTGAAATCCGCGCACAGTTCCCGGACCAGATCGCCTGGGTGAAGTCAGCCCAATGGTCCTCCCGCGACCGGCGGGTCGTGGCTCGCGACCGGGAGATGTTCGGGGCGTTGGCGCTCGACGACCGGATCTGGCGCGATCCACCGCAGGAGGCCCTCACGGCGGCGCTTTTGGAAGGCGTTCGGGATCTTGGCCTCGCGATCCTGCCTTTCTCGAAGAACGCCGAGGCCCTGCGCAAGCGTGTTGCCTGGGCACGGGAGGCGGACGCCAGCTTGCCGGATCTGTCGGACGAGGCCCTGCTGGCCACGCTGGAAGACTGGCTCGCCCCGCACATGAACGGGTGCGCACAGATCGGGGACCTCGACCGGCTCGACCTCACATCGATCCTGAAAGCCATGCTCGACTGGGACGCCCAACAACGCTTGGACCAAAGCGCGCCCGCGCATTTCCGCACCCCCTTGGGCAGCAACGTTCTGATTGACTATGGCGGTGAAACTCCGGCGATCTCGGTGCGTCTGCAGGAGATGTTCGGGACGACTGTGCATCCCGTGGTCGCAGGCCGCCCGCTTCTGATCCACCTGCTGTCCCCGGCACAGCGCCCCGTGCAGTCAACCAAGGACCTGCCAGGCTTCTGGGCAGGCTCATACGCGGATGTGCGCAAGGACATGCGGGCGCGTTATCCCAAGCATCCGTGGCCCGAGGACCCACTGCATGCGGAGCCGACCCGGCGCGCCAAGCCGAAATCGCAGTAGACACAACGATTCCGTAACTCGATTGCGCCAATGGTTGCATCAGTGTTGACCGACTCTCCGGCAAGGCGCAGGCTCGTGCCAATCATTGCTGGGGAGCAAATCATATGAGCGCGACAGTGTACCAATCCCATACCGAACCGAGCTTCCGCGATAGCGTGGACATCATGTTCTCGAACGCGGCCAAGCTGATCGACCTGCCCGAGGGCATGGAAGAGAAGATCCGCGTCTGCAACTCGACCTACACGGTCAGGTTCGGCGTCAAGCTGCGCGGGAAGATCCACACGTTCACCGGCTACCGGTCGGTGCACTCGGAACATATGGAACCTGTGAAGGGCGGGATCCGCTACGCGGACAATGTGCATCAGGATGAGGTTGAGGCGCTGGCCGCGCTGATGACCTTCAAGTGCTCGCTGGTGGAGGTGCCGTTCGGCGGCTCCAAGGGCGGGCTCAGGATCGATCCCCGGCAGTGGGACGGTGACGAGATGGAGCGGATTACCCGGCGCTTCGCCTATGAGCTTATCAAGCGCGACCTGATCAATCCGAGCCAGAACGTGCCCGCGCCCGACATGGGGACCGGCGAGCGAGAGATGGCCTGGATGGCCGATCAGTACAAGCGCATGCACACCACCGATATTGACGGGAATGCCTGTGTGACTGGCAAGCCGCGCAATGCGGGCGGTATCGCAGGGCGCGTGGAGGCCACGGGACGCGGGGTGCAATACGCGCTGCGCGAGTTCTTCCGCAACCCGGAGGATGTGGCCAAGGCGGGCCTGTCAGGCGATCTCGGCGGCAAGAAAGTCGTTGTCCAGGGGCTCGGCAATGTGGGCTACCACGCGGCTCTGTTCCTGCAGAACGAGGACGACTGCAAAATCGTCGGCATCGGCGAGCGTGACGGAGCGATCACCAACCCGAACGGGCTCGACGTGGACGCGGTGCGCAAGCACATGGCGGAGACCGGCGGGGTCAAGGGCTTCCCGGGTGCCGAGTACAACGAGAACGGTGCCAAGGTGCTGGAGGAGGAGTGCGATATTCTCGTACCGGCCGCTCTGGAGGGCGTGATCAACCTCGGCAATGCGCGCAAGATCAAGGCGCCGGTAATCATCGAGGCCGCGAACGGCCCCGTCACCGCGGGTGCAAACGACATCCTGCGCAGCGGCGGTTGTGTGGTGATCCCGGATCTCTATGCCAATGCGGGCGGTGTGACCGTTTCTTACTTCGAATGGGTCAAGAACCTCAGCCATATCCGCTTCGGCCGGATGCAGCGGCGGCAGGAGGAGGCGCGGCACGAGTTGCTGGTCGACGAGATGGAGCGGATGACCGGCAACAAAGTGACCGATGAGTTCCGCGAGAAGTACATCCGGGGTGCCGACGAGCTCAATCTGGTGCGCTCGGGTCTCGATGACACCATGCGCATCGCCTATCAGCAGATGGCCGAAGTGTGGCGCAGCCGGGACGACGTGCCGGACCTGCGCACGGCAGGCTATGTGGTGGCGATCCAGCGGGTGGCAGACACCTATCGGGCGAAGGGTCTCTGATCCCCACGGCGGGCGCCGCCAAAGTTCATCTGAGATGAACTTACAAATTCATCGTTGATGAATTTGGCGATCAGGTGCCAGCGTCCTCCAGAAGTGCTGCAGCCGCCTGCCGGGCGGCTTCAGTAACCCGATCCCCTGCGAGCATTCGGGCGATCTCGTCCTGCCGGGCCTCCGGGTCCAGTGATTGTACATGAGTGCGGGTAACCCCGCCTTCTGCTGCCTTGGCGATCTGGAAGTGCGTTGCCCCGCGTGCAGCGACCTGCGGCGAGTGGGTGACCACGAGAACCTGAGCCGAGGCCGAGAGGCGCGCCAACCTGCGCCCAACAGCATCCGCAGTGGCACCGCCAACGCCCTGATCGATCTCGTCAAAGACCATCGTCTGGGCATCTCCTCCACCGGCAAGCTGCATCTTCAGCGCCAACAAGAAACGCGACAGCTCCCCGCCAGAAGCGATCCGGTCAATCGGGCCCGCAGGCGCGCCGGGGTTGATCGACGCTGTGAACCGCACCGTGTCGATCCCTTCCGGGCCGGGATCGCGCTTCTCGATCTCGGTGACGAACCGCGCATTCTCCATCTTGAGCGGCGCGAGTTCTCCGGTAACCGCCTTGTCCAACCGGCCCGCCGCCGCAGCCCGTTCCACCGACAGGTTCGTGGCCGCGTCGGCATAGGCGACCTCGGCCGCGGAGACGACAGCCTCAAGTTCCTCGATGCGCGCCCCGCCCGCATCGATATCGGCCAGTTTGCTGGACATCTCAGCCGACAGGTTGGGCAGATCGTCCGGGGAGCAGTTGTGCTTGCGGGACAGTCCACGGATCGCGAAGAGCCGCTCCTCGACTTCCTCCAGTTGCCCGGGATCGAACCGCATCTCTTCAGCAAAAGTCGAGAGCTGCGCCTGTGCCTCGCCAAGCTCTGCAATGGTCCGGTCGAGCGCGTTCACGGCACCTTCGAGCCGACCTTCGGCTCGGTCCGCAATATGCATCAGCCGCGAAAGCGCGTCACCCAGCGCCCCCTCCGCACCCTCGGCGGAAAGCGCCGCTTCGGCCCGCGAGACCTCTGCCATCAGGTCGGAGGCCTGCTTCATCAAGCGCCGCTGCGCATCCAGCGCATCATCCTCGCCGACATTCGGGGCGAGCTCCTCGAGTTCATCCAGGCTGTGGCGCAGGAAATCCTCGTCGGCCAGTGCCTTCGCCCGGGCGGCTTCGGCTTCCTTCACAGCTTTCACGGCGCCCTGCCAGTCCGCCCAAAGGCCACGCAGCGCCGTGACTGCGTCTGCGAGACCCGCAAC
>JBCDID010000146.1:0-8419 GCA_038749355.1 Pseudomonadota bacterium
CTCCGGCGGTACCGAAGTGCACCTTGGCCCCCGACAGATGAAGATCGTGCCTGGAATCCTGCGCACAGAGAGTGATGTCGCGGGCGGCCTTGGCAAGCGAGTCCTCGACCAGCGCACGCGGGATGCGGATGCGCCCATCATCGCCGAGGATCGCGCCGGCGCCCGTCAGTGCCTCGACACCGGACGGCGGCGCATCGGCAAACCCGATCTGCTCGCAGGCATCGAGCGCCGTCTTGTGGATACGTTGGATATCGGCGTCGGAGAGCGGGCGGTAAGCGCCCCCCGCCATGCCCGGGCGCACCGGGCGGATGTCCTCGGCCAGAGGTGCGGCGCGCATGGCCTGACGCCCGGAACGCCCGCCCGACCGGCGGCCTTGGCGCGGTTCGGTGGTTTCAGCAACTTGGTTCATGGAAGTGTCCTTGGTTGGGGTTGAGCCTGTCGGTTCAACGCCAGGACGGCGACCCCCGCGCCGCGCGCCCGCGCGCAGCGCCTATGGTCAGCGACTTGCGCCGCGTGATGGAATTTGGATCTTCCATCCCGCCACATTGCCGCAGAAACGGTTACCGGATTGCCAAATAGCGACCTGAATGTCGCTTTCAGCCGACTTTACCCGCATAGGTGGTGATCAGATCGCATCCAGCGTCGATATCGGCCTCGGTCGTGTCGAACTGACCGACGGCAAAGCGGATCACGAACCGCCCATCGACCTGGGTCTGTGTCAGGTAGATCCCGCCATCGTTGTTCAGCGCCTCGATCAACTCCGCCGTCACAGCGTCGCCGCCGGTATGCGCGAAGGAGAACAGACCCAGCACCGGCTCGGTCGTGATCTCGAGCCCCGGCACCGCGGCCACCCGTGCGGCTGCGCGTTCGGCCCAGGCGACGTGGTTGCGGATGCGCGTGCGCAAGCCCTCCAGCCCGTAGGCGCGGAGCAGGAACCAGACCTTCAGCGCCCGGAACCGACGGCCCAGCACCAGCGACCATTCATTGAAGTTGGTGACTTCGTCTGCGCCAAGGGTCTGCAGGTAATCCGGGCGCAGCCCTACGGATCGTATCAAGGCCGCCGGGTCGCGCACGAAATGTACAGAGCACTCGAACTGCGCACCGAGCCATTTGTGCGGGTTGACCACCACGCTGTCGGCCTCTGCCGCGCCCTCCCAGAAATGCCGGAACTCGGGGCAGATCATGGCCGCCCCGGCCCATGCAGCATCGACATGGCAATAAAGGTCCTCGGCGTGGGCAACCTCGACAATGCGGGCCACCGGATCGATAGCGTTCACGCCGGTACCACCGACGCAAGCGATGACCCCGGCAGGCAGATGGCCCGCCGCGCGGTCCTCGGCGATGGCTTGGGCGAGCGCCTCAGGGTCCATACCCCTGTCAGGCCCGGAGCGCACTTTCACCAGGTTCTTCTGACCGATCCCGGCGATGCGCACTGCCTTGTCGATGGAGGAGTGGTTCTCAGGCGAGGCGTAGATGCGAAGTTGCGGGCCGCCGGCCAGCCCATCCTCGATCCCTTTCCAACCGAGCGCGCGCTCGCGCATGGTCAGCACTGCGCAGGCCGTCGCGGAAGAGGCCGTATCCTGCAATACACCTCGGAAGGTATCCGGCAGCCCGAAACTCTGGCGCAGCCAGTCGACCATGGCGATTTCCATCTCGGTCGCTACGGGCGCCGTCTGCCAGAGCATGCATTGCGCAGCCATGGCGGTCGCCAGCTGATCGGCGATCATGGACGCAGGCGCGGCGTTCGCAGGGAAATAGGCGAAGAAACGCGGGTGCTGCCAATGGGTCAGACCGCCGGGGACGATCCGCTCGAAATCGGCGAAGATCTCCTCCATGGGCTCGGCCGCCTCTGGCGGGGTCGCGCCGAACATGCCCGCGAAGTTGCCGGGGCTGACCTGTGGCCGCACCGGGCGCTCGGCAATGGTCTCGTGGTAGTCCGCGCCCCAGTCGGCGGCCTTGTGCGCCCAATGACGATAGTCGTGCTTGTCCAAACCTGTCTCCTTTGCCGCGGGTGACGGCCCGCCCGTCGGTCGGGGTGCAACGGGGGTTTCCCCCGGTCGGCATTACGCTGATAGCACCTTCACACCCGGCGTGGCGATGCGACCCGGGCCGCCGTTGTCAATCGCCGTGCCACTGGCCGCGTCATCGTCCCCGTCAGTGTCCCTGTCATTGGCCCAGTCAGTGTCCCAGTCAGAGTCCCAGTCTTTGTCCCCGGCATCGTTACCACGTGTTAACCACGTTTGGACTATGAGTAATTGGGGCGGCGATAGTTACAATTTTCGTAAAGTTCCTTGGACCGGCGGCTGTTGGCCGAGAGCGGTTGACCGTTCCGTGCGCAGGGCGTATGGCTCGCGCAACAATCTTTCCTTCGCATCCGCACAACTGAGGTCACCATGAGCTTCACCGTCCAGCCCGCTCCGCCCAGCCGTCCCAACCGTTGCCAGCTCTTCGGCCCCGGCTCCAAGCCCGCGCTGTTCGAGAAGATGGCGGCCTCGGCGGCCGATGTGGTGAACCTCGATCTCGAAGACGCCGTGGCGCCCGATGACAAGATCCAGGCGCGCAAGAACGTGATCGAGGCGATCAACGATGTGGATTGGGGGACCAAGACGGTCTCGGTCCGGATCAACGGTCTCGACACGCCCTACTGGGTCCGCGACGTGGTGGATCTGATGGAGCAGACCAATGGCCGGCTCGATCTGATCATGATCCCCAAGGCGGGCAACGCGAAGGACGTCTATGCGGTGGACTCCATCGTCTCCGCCATCGAGCAGGAGAAGGGGCGCGAGAAACGTCTAGGTCTCGAGGTGATCATCGAGACGGCAGCCGGGCTGGCGCATGTCGAGGAAATCGCCGCATCCAGCACCCGCATGGAAGCCATGAGCATCGGCCCCGCGGACTACGCCGCCTTCATGGGCATGCAGACCACGGCCATTGGCGGCACGCAGGAGAACTACGCCATGGTCGGCGCACCCGGCGACGCGCGCGCGCGGCACTTCGCGGACCCCTGGCACTATCCGACAGTCGCCATCGTGGCCGCCTGCCGCACGCACGGGGTGCTGCCGGTGGACGGGCCGTTCGGTGACTTCTCGGACCCGGACGGGTTCCGCCAACAGGCGCTGAACTCGGCCACGCTGGGCATGGTCGGCAAGTGGGCGATCCACCCGAGCCAGATCGAACTCGCCAATGAGGTCTTCACCCCGTCCGAGGCCGCGGTCACCAAGGCCAAGCGGATCATGGAGGCGATGGAGGAGGCGACGAGGTCAGGCGCGGGCGCCGTCACGCTGGATGGCAAGCTGATCGACCTCGCCTCGATCCGTCAGGCCGAGGTCGTAGTCAAGCAGTCCGAACTGATCGCCGCTGCAGGCTGAGCTTGCCGCTGCGCCAAATTCCTCAGTGAGGAATTTGCAAATTCGTTCCACGAATTTGGGGCGCGAGGGCAACCGGTGACGCACATGCTTGCGCGTCACCGGGCCCCACCCTCGGGAACCGGCCAAAGCCGGATGGGATTGCTCAGGTGAAGACGAACCAGGACGCCTGGACCTGCCCCGCATCGATGCCGGTCAGCAGGATCACGTCGCCCGCGTCATAGGCAATCGCCGCCTCACCTTTGAAGTTTGAAATACCAAGCTCACTGAACGAGCCGACGGCGGTGATCTCGATCAGATCCACCCCGATCTCGAAATTGTTGATCCGGTCGATCCCGTCATCGACATGGAAGACGAAGGTATCGACGCCGGAAAACCCTTCGAGAATGTCGTTGGCCTTGTGCCCGATGATCCGGTCCGCCCCCGCCCCGCCACGGATCTGATTGACCGCGTTCGAGCCTTCCAGCACGTCGTCGAATTCGGACCCGTGCAGAAACTCGATATTGACCAGCGTGTCGCCGGTCGCCTCACCGACGGTTCCGGTCCCGGTCAGCAGGCTCACGGCGACGCCTGAAGTGGCATCCTTGTACCAGGCCCAATCGGTCCCGCCGGCACCGTCGATCTGGTCCGCGCCGCTGCCGCCGGTGAAGGTCTCGCCCGCCGACGACCCGATCAGCGTGTCGTTCCCGCCATCGCCCCAGACCACGTCATTGCCGCCTGCCGTGGTGATATGATCATTGCCGCCATCGCCGAGGATCTGGTTGCGCCCCGCACTGCCGACGATCACATCGTCGAAGGTCGAGCCGCGAATGTTCTCGATCGAGATATAGGTGTCGCCCGCTGCGTCCCCGACGGTGCCCGTCCCCAGGCCGAGGTTCAGTTCAATGCGCCCCGGCGCGTCGTTGAACTGGATCCAGTCATCCTCGGACTGACCGTCGATGAGATCGGCGCCAGCATTCCCGCGGATCACGTCGCGACCGGTGCCGCCGATGATGTGGTCATTCCCCGCACCCCCCAGCAGGAAGTCGTGGCCGCCCATGCCGGTGATCACGTCATTGCCGCCGAGCCCGAAGATCTGGTTCGCGTTGAAGGGATCGCCCGTCAGATTGTCGGCAAACTCCGAGCCCGAGACATGCTCGACGCTGATCAGACTGTCGCCTGCCGCCTCCCCGCCCGAACCCGTGCCCGCATTCAGGTTGATCGTCACACCGGCCGTGGAGAACAGGTAGCGCGCCGTGTCCGCACCCGTACCGCCATCCAGCACATCTCCGCCGGTGCCGCCGAAGAGGATGTCGTTCCCCTCACCGCCCTGAAGCGTGTCACCGCCCGCATTGCCGGTCAGGACATTCGCCGCCGCATTGCCGATCAGCAGGTCGTTGCCGCCGCCGGTGACACCGATCTCGATGACTGCGCCATAGGCGATGGCCAAGTTTTCGTTCAGGAAGCCGACCGACGAGAAGTCGCCCTCGACTAGGGAAAGCGTCTGGTTGGTGTTCCAGCCGCTCACATCGATCTTGTCGATCCCGCCTGCGTCCCAGATCGCCACGACCGGGTTGGGGTTCATGGTGAAGTCGAAGGCGTCCCGGTTCGTGTTCGCATTGAAGCCGTAAGTGTCCGAGCCGGTGCGCGTGGTCATGTCCGCGCCGTAGATCTCCTGAATCGCGAGGATGTCGTGCAGCAGCGGGCTGGCCCCGTAGGCCCGCCCCAAGGTGCCGAAATGGTCCGTCCCGGACCCGTTATCCTCGGCATCGAAATAGGACATGACCGTGTAGGCGCGGGTGTCCTGGAAATGCGTGGCATCCGAGCTGAAATTGCCCGATCCGTTATAGGCGCCGGGATGGTTCAGGCCGAGCGCATGGCCGATCTCGTGCAGATAAGTGAGCAGGCCGTAGCCGCCCGCATAAAGATCGCTCTCGTGGTTCTGGGTCCACCACTGGCTGGCAAACCACAGATCGGAATCCGTGATCGAGTAGGTCGCGCCATTGCCGGGCGGCGCGCCGGAGAAACTGCGCTCCGCATAGGTCGAGTTCCCCGTGGCCGAGGAGTAGTTGAACGTGATGTCCGCGCCTGCATCGTCCGTCAGCTCGACCAGGTCGATCGCGATCAATTCGTCCCACATCTCGAAGGCTTCGACGGCAGCTGCCTCCAGCCCCGCCGACATGGCAACATAGCCGTTGTATTCGGATTCCCAGTAGGGCTGTCCAAACGACAGGGGGCCGGTCCCGATGGAGTAGGTGATGGTCTGTCCGGCCCAGGCCGATGACGTCTGCGCCCCGTCGCCCGTGGTGAGCGCATTGAAGATCTCGGCACTCGAATAGACGGGTTTGGTCGCACCCGCTGCACCCGGCGGATCCGGTGTATCCGTATCCGACGTGGACTCTGCCGGTGGGCCCGAACAAGTCGGGCAACAACACCCCTCGGCGTGGGTTCCGCACATGGTACCGCTTCCCGTTGCGCCAGAGTTCCCCGACGACTATCCGCGAGCGGCCTTTTGCCTCTCGGACCCGAATTTTGTTTACCGTGACGGGGTAAACGGCCGGTTACCCATGATGGTGCACCAATTGCAAAGCCGTTCCTTTGGCCTTAAGTGCGTCTGCGAGCAGGCGGCGCGAGAACCGGGGCGGAGGCAATGCAGAACTATCTGGATTTCGAGAAGGGCTTGGCGGAGCTTCAGGGCAAGGCCGAAGAGTTGCGCGCGCTCGCCCGTCAGGACCCGAACATGGATGTGTCGGCGGAGGCCGACCAGCTGGAGGCCCGCGCGTCCGAGCTGTTAAACGACCTCTACAAAGAGTTAACGCCTTGGCAAAAGTGCCAGGTCGCGCGCCATCCCGAGCGCCCGCACGCCATGGACTATATCGATGCGCTCGTGACCGAATACACGCCGCTGGCCGGTGACCGGAACTTCGCTGAGGACCACGCGATTGTCGGCGGATTGGGCCGCATCGGCGACCGCCCGGTGGTCATCATGGGCCACGAGAAAGGCCACGACACCAAGACCCGGCTCGAGCGCAATTTCGGCATGGCCCGGCCCGAGGGTTACCGCAAGGCGATGCGGCTGATGGAGCTTGGCGACCGGTTTGGCCTGCCCGTGGTGACGCTTGTGGATACGCCCGGCGCCTATCCCGGCAAGGGCGCGGAGGAGCGCGGCCAGGCCGAGGCCATCGCGCGGTCCACGGACACCTGCCTGCAACTGGGCGTGCCGCTGATCTCGGTGATCATTGGCGAGGGGGGGTCGGGCGGCGCGGTGGCGCTGGCAACCGCGAACCGGGTGATCATGCTGGAACACTCGGTCTATTCGGTGATTTCGCCGGAGGGCTGTGCCTCGATCCTGTGGAAGAACGCCGAGAAGATGCGCGAGGCCGCGAACGCGCTGAGGCTGACGGCGCAGGACCTGCTGACGCTGGGGGTCTGCGATCAGGTGGTAGCCGAGCCGCTGGGCGGCGCGCAACGGGACCGGGACGGCGTGATCACATCGGTCGGGGACGCGTTGGGCACGGCTTTGAGCGAATTCGACAATCTGAGCCCGCAGGATGTCCGCAAGCGCCGCCGTCAGAAGTTCATCGAGATGGGCTCGAAAGGTCTGAACTGATCCAAACTCTCCTGTAGCCGGACTGTTTCACGTGAAACAGTCCAGTACACTGCGCGTGTATATGGATGTACGACATCCACTCGGCGCCCCCCGCTGTCAGGTGACTGCCCGGGAGGTGTTGACCCTTATGCACGCGCAGCGGTCCGAATTGCTGAACTCATAGAGACGTTTCTGGCGGCACTCTGGCTGGGGGCGTTGTAGAACTCCCCACGATGTTGAGTGTCCGCTTGGAGCCCATTCTACCCGGGAGCAAGATCTGTGGATCGCCAGTCGCACTCGGAAATCAGACTAGAAACACTAGCGTAAATCGCTACCGGTTCTGGGGGAGAAGCGGCAGCTGTTCAGAAAGTAACGTGAGGCTGCGCTGGACACAAAACCGTACCTACGCAGCCTGAATTCGGTCGACATCCTCTGCCTCTATCGAGGCCGTATCTTCTTTCTGCTTCAACACATCGCTCAGCGTGTTGGCGCTGGATGCGAGTTCGTTGGCAGCTCCAGCCGCCTCCGAGGTAAGTTCGCCGTATAGAGCAATCACCTTGTCCAGATCGCGGATTGCGGACTGTATCTGATCAGTCCCAATTGACTGTTCACGTGTTGCCGTGGAGATGTCCCCTACAAGTTGGGCGGTGCGGTCGATTTCTGGCACCAACGCAGTCAGCAATTCCCCAGCCTGGCTAGAGACAGTCATAGTGTTTTGCGAGAGTTCCGAGATTTCGCTGGCCGCATCTTGCGAGCGCTCGGCAAGTTTGCGGACTTCCGACGCGACGACTGCAAACCCCTTTCCATGTTCGCCTGCGCGGGCCGCCTCGACTGCTGCATTCAGCGCCAGAAGGTCCGTCTGCCGTGCAATCTCTTGCACGATGCCGATCTTCTCGGCGATGGTCTGCATTGCGGAAACCGCCTCGTTGACGGTTCGTCCTGCCGAGTTTGCGCGTTCGGCAGCTTGTCTGGAGATTTCTTCTGTCTCTGTCGCGTTGTCGGCAGATTGCCGGATATTCGCCGCCATTTCTTGCACGGCAGCAGAAGCAGTTTGTACTGAACTCGTTTGCTGATTTGCGCCGTCCGCAATCTTGATCGTGAGTTCCTGAACCCGCGCGCTACGGCTATCCACCACATCTATGCTGTCGGACGCCATATCAAATGCCAGTGTAATCCTGGAAGCAGCTTTTGCTTGATCGGCCTTAGCGCGCTCTGCTGTCTCCACCAGTTCAACAGCGTGCTTGGTAGCTTCGGCGTTTTCACGCTCTTGCTCATGACGTAAGTAGACCATCCAGCTTAACCCGGCGGTTTCCGTCACGAGGATTATCGCGTGCACCATCGTCCGCCAGAAGTCTGAGCCACCTGGATATACAAGCTCCGATAGTAGAAAATTGAAACCGAGGTGGTGGACAGCCACAACAGCCGTTGCCGCGATTAGGGCCGGGATGTTCGAGAGCAGCGACAGGATCGCCATTACGGCAAAGAA
>JBCDID010000147.1:0-8399 GCA_038749355.1 Pseudomonadota bacterium
CCTTCATCTTGAGCCCGATGGCGCGCGAGGCGACCACGGACCCGATATTGCCGCAGCCGATCACGCCGAGGGTCTTGCCGGTGATCTCGACGCCCATGAACTTCGACTTCTCCCAGGCGCCCTGATGGGTCGAGGCATTGGCCTCCGGGATCTGCCGGGCCACGGCGAACATCATCGCAATGGCGTGCTCGGCGGTTGTAATGGAGTTGCCGAAGGGCGTGTTCATAACCACGATCCCCTTGGCCGACGCCGCGGAGATATCGATATTGTCGACCCCGATCCCTGCGCGGCCGATAACCTTGAGGTTGTCGGCCTTGGCGATCAGATCAGCGGTCGCCTTGGTGGCCGAGCGCACTGCGAGGCCGTCATATTGGCCGATGATCTCGGCAAGTTTTTCGGGTTCCTTGCCGAGGCTAGGCTGGAAGTCGACTTGGATGTTGTTGTCCTGGAAGATGCGTACGGCGTCTTCGCTGAGCTTGTCGGAAATGAGTACTTTGAGCATGTCGATATTCCTGTTCAGGGCCGGTCGTCACCCTCGCGAGCGTGGCATCGCGGCGCGCGGCCGGCGTTGAGATGCGATCGCGTGAGAAGACGTGGTCTGGCCGCCTGGGCGGCCCGGGCGCTATGGAAGGCCCAGTCGAGCCAAGGGCCGAGGGCTTTCACATCGTCCGTGTCCACCGTCGCCCCGCACCAGATCCTCAGACCAGCAGGCGCATCGCGATAGCCGTTGATGTCCAGCGCGACGCCTTCCTGTTCGAGGAGCGTGCAGAGGGATTTGGTGAACGCGCGCTGCCCCTTGTCGTCCAGGCTCGCAATCTCCGGATCCGTGATCTTCAGGCAGACGGAGGTGTTGGACCGAGCGGCTGGATCGGCCACGAGGTTCTCGATCCAGGGCGTCGCATCCACCCAGTCCTGCAGCGCCTTGGCGTTGGCATCCGCGCGGGCGATCAGTGCGGGCAAGCCGCCCAGCCCTTCGGCCCAGTGCAGCGTGTCCACATAATCCGCCACGCACCACATGGAGGGCGTGTTGATGGTGGCACCCTCGAACACGCCGTCGATCAGCTTGCCGCCCTTGGTGAGACGGAAGATCTTAGGGAGCGGCCAGGGCGGGGTGTAGGTCTCCAGCCGCTCGACGGCCCGAGGCGAGAGGATCAGCACGCCGTGCGCGGCCTCTCCGCCCAGCACCTTCTGCCAGGAGAACGTCACCACATCGAGCTTGGCCCAGTCCAGCGGTTGCGCGAACGCCGCCGAGGTCGCATCGCACAGCGAAAGCCCCGTGCGGTCCGCTGCGATCCAGTCGGCATTCGGCACCCGCGCACCGGAGGTCGTGCCATTCCAGGTGAAGAGAACATCCGCCTCCGGGCGCACTGCGCTGAGGTAAGGCAACGCGCCATATTCGGCCTCGATCACCCGGCAATCATCGATCTTAAGCTGTTTGGTGGCGTCGGTGGCCCAGCCCTTGCCGAAGCTTTCCCAGACCAGCACGTCGACAGGGGCGGCGCCCAGCAAGGACCACATGGCCATCTCGTAGGCTCCGGTGTCGGAGGCGGGCACGATGCCGATATGGTAGTCGGCGGGCACCTGCAGCACGCGGCGGGTCCGCTCGATGGCGTCCTTCAGCTGCGCCTTCAAGGGACCGGCCCGGTGGGACCGCCCCAGCATCGCGCGCGCAGCAACCGCGTCTGCCGACCAATCGGGACGCTTCGCACAGGGACCAGACGAGAATTCGGGACGCGCAGGCTTAGCCTTCGGCTTGGAAGGGAACGTCATGGGACGCGCTCCATCGTCAAGGGCAGGATTGCTGAGCCCGCCCCGTCTGCCCTTTACCGGGGACGCGCCCGCGCCGGGGTTACGTCGAATCCGTCCAGAGGGTCAACCACCGAAGTGTAAACGTCACACGACATTTCTTGATGGCATCGATCAGAGGGCGAGAAGGGTCACCACGCCTGCGCCCAAAAGGAGAGGCCAGCCCACGTGGCGACCCTGGGACATGAGAAGATCCGCCAGTCCGACCAGCGTGAACCCGATACCGATGGTGGTCAGTACGGTTCTCTGCAGGCTGTCCGGGGCATGCAGTGCAGACAGCAGAATCAGTGCGAGCATCGCGAGCAGGGCAGACGTGAAATGCCAGGCGAAGCGGAGAACGGCCCGGGCAAGAGGGTATTCAAGGATCTTGTCCCTGCGACGCCTGAGCAGCGGCGTGATCAGCCAACGCTCACCCGCCCAGGAATGCACCAGAGCTGTCGCCAAGAGCAGCGCGGCACCAATGGTTCCGGCCCAGTCGGCCATTGATGTCAGCCGGCGACCTGATCGACGGCGGCGCAGATCTCGTCCACCACGGTTTCCAGCAGCGCGCCATCCTCGGCCTCGCCCATGACACGGATCACGGGTTCTGTGCCCGAGGCGCGGATCACGAGCCGCCCCGAGTCGCCGAGCTTGATCTCCCCTGCCTTGATCGCGGCTTTCACGCCCTCGTCCTCCAGCGGGCGCGCTGCGCGGTTGAACCGCACGTTCTTCAGGAGCTGCGGATAGGGGTCGAACATATGGCAGAGCTCGGAGGCAGGCGTTCCCGTGACCTTCAGCGCGTCCAGCACCTGCAGGGCCGCCAACAGCCCGTCGCCCGTGGTCACGTAGTCGGACATGACGATGTGGCCGGACTGCTCTCCGCCGAGATTATAGCCGTTGGCCCGCATCTCCTCGACCACATAACGGTCGCCGACCTTGGTTCGGACCATATTGATGCCCTTGTCCGAGAGCATGCGCTCGAGCCCGAGGTTGGACATGACGGTCGTTACCAGCGTGTTCTTGGTGAGCTTGTCGGCCGCCAGCCAGCGCGTCGCAATGAGCGCCATGATCTGATCACCATCGACCACGCGGCCCTTCTCGTCGATGATGTGAACCCGGTCGGCGTCGCCATCCAGCGCGATACCGAGATGCGCGCCCTCGTCCACCACGGCCTTCTGACAGAGCGAGGGGTCCGTGGACCCGCAGCCGAGATTGATGTTCTCGCCGTCCGGGTTCACGCCGATGCGGGTGACGTCGGCGCCAAGCTCCCACAGAACCTCGGGCGCCGTGCGGTAAGCCGCGCCATTGGCGCAATCCACCACGATCTTGAGCCCGGCGAGCCCCCGGCGGCGCGGGAAGCTCGCCTTGGCAAATTCGATATAGCGCCCGCGCCCGTCGTCCATGCGTGCCGCCGAACCCATTCGGACCGGTGCTGCCAGGTCCGGGTCGCCCTCCATGCCCGTTTCGATCGCGGCCTCGGTTTCGTCCGAGAGCTTGAATCCGTCAGGGCCGAAGAGCTTGATTCCATTATCCTCGAAAGGGTTGTGGCTGGCGGAGATCATCACGCCCATATCCGCGCGCAAGGACCGGGTCAGCATGCCCACAGCAGGGGTCGGCACGGGACCGAGAAAGTGCACATCCATGCCGGTCGACAGGAACCCCGCCGCCAGCGCCGTCTCGATCATATAACAGGACCGGCGCGTGTCCTTGCCGATCACGACCCGGTGGCGGTGGTTGCCGGTGGTAAAGTGGGCGCCTGCAGCCTGCCCCAGCCGCATGGCGACTTCGGCGGTCATTGGGTGCTGGTTCGCCCGTCCGCGCACCCCGTCGGTGCCGAAGAGTTTGCGGTTCATGGGCTCGCCTCCTGCAATGCCTCCCAGACGCGGACCGCCTGCACGGTCTCAGCCACGTCGTGCACGCGGAGGATTTGCACGCCTTGGCCCAGTCCCGCAAGTCCTGCGGCAATGGACCCCGGTGCGCGGCGGTCGGCGACCGTCTCGCCAGAGAGGCGCCCGATGAAGCCCTTGCGCGAGACACCAAGCAGGATTGGGCAGCCGAGCCCATGGAAGGCAGAGAGGTTTCGCAAGAGCGCGAGGTTATGGGCGAGCGTCTTGCCGAAGCCGATACCTGGGTCGACGACGATCCGGTCGCGCGAAATCCCGGCCAGTTCGCAGGCCGCGACCCGTTCGGCGAGGAACTCATAGACCTCGGCCACCACGTCCTCGTAGTGCGGGGCCTCCTGCATTGTGCGTGGATCGCCCTGGGCATGCATGAGACAGATGGCGGGGGCCGTCTTGGCCACCTCGAGGCTCTCGGGATCGTAGGTCAGCGCCGAGACATCGTTGAACATGCTCGCACCTGCCGTCAGAGCCGCCCGCGCGATCCCAGCTTTGCGCGTGTCGACAGAGATCGGAACCGGGCAGCCGGCAGCCTTCAGGGCTTCGATCACTGGCACAACTCGATCCGCCTCCATCATGTCGGCAACAGGCTCTGCTCCGGGCCGAGTGGATTCGCCGCCGACATCGAGCATGTCGGCCCCAGCCTCGACCAAAGCCATCCCATGCGCGACGGCAGCAGCAGCATCGACGAGGCGGCCACCGTCCGAAAAGCTGTCGGGCGTGACGTTCATGACCCCCATGATGCGCGGACGGTCCATGGAAAGGCCGCAGAGATCTTCCCGTGACGCCATTAGCCGGGTCATTCGTTCGCGGGCCTCGGGGTAAAGCGGCAGAAGCGCATCGAACGGCAACAGTTCCGACGTGCCCCCGCCGGAGACTTCGACCTCGCGAAAGCCGAGCACGCCACCTGCCAATCGTCTGGCATTGGGCCATCCGCGCGGGCAAGGCACAGGGCGGTATGTCAACATCATCAGACCCCCGTCTGCTGTCCTTAGCACTATCCGGCCTATCAGATACCCGCAAAGAGAAAATAAAACATCTTTTGTTTGTGAAATTTAATGTGATGGATTTTTTGTTTGTGAAATGTTGATTCGCACAGTTTTAAATCGCATTTAATTGCCCAGCACAAACAAGCCACGGAGAATTCCCATGCCGAAAGTGAAGTACCCGCAGGTCCTGACGGCGAACGATCTGGTCGAAGGGCACTCCGTTTTTCTGACGCCGGAGGGCTGGGACAAATCCATCGACAAGGCAATGGTTGCAGTCGCGCCCGAGCAGGCGGAGGAGCTGGAAGCGCTTGGCCGCCGCTTCGTCGTGGAGAACCGGATCGTCGGACCCTATCTGGTGGATGTGATGCTGGACAGCGGCGCGCCGGTGCCCGTGTACCGGCGCGAGCAGATCCGCGCCAGCGGTCATCCGACGATACCCGTTGGCGTCGCTGCCTGAGTCAATCGATTCAATGGTGCATCACGCGTGCAAGCACGCTTTGGATGGCACCCTACGCGGCGCTCTCCGGCAGCCGCCGCGTAGGGTGCATCCAAAGTGTCCCGCGGACACGTGATGCACCCATGAACCCCATGAGGTCCCTTCATGTACCGCTATGACGAGTTCGATCACCGCTTCGTTGCCGAGCGCACCGACGAGTTCCGCGCGCAGGTCGTGCGCCGTCTCAACGGCTCCCTGACCGAGGACGAGTTCAAGCCGCTCCGCCTCATGAACGGGCTCTACCTGCAGCTCCACGCCTATATGCTACTGGTCGCGATCCCCTATGGCACGCTCTCGGGGCGCCAGATGCGCATGCTCGCCCATATCGCCGAGACCTGGGACCGCGGCTACGGCCATTTCACCACGCGCCAGAACATCCAGTACAACTGGCCCAAGCTGAAGGACGTGCCGGACATCCTCGATGCGCTGGCCTCCGTCGAGATGCACGCCATCCAGACCTCCGGCAACTGCATTCGCAACACCACCTCGGACCCGTTCTCGGGCGTTGCCCCGGATGAGGTGGAAGACCCCCGCATTACTGCCGAGATCATCCGCCAATGGTCCTCACTGCACCCGGAGTTCACCTTCCTCGGACGCAAGTTCAAGATCGCCGTGACCGGATCCGAGGAGGACCGCACCGCGCTGAAGCTCCACGATATCGGCATCCAGATCGTCCGCCAGGGCGGTCAGGTCGGCTACCGCGTGCTGGTCGGCGGCGGCATGGGGCGCACGCCCATGATCGCCAAGGAGGTCCGGGCCTTCCTGCCGAAGGAGGACCTCCTACCCTACCTAGAGGCCTGCCTGCGCGTCTACAATCTGCACGGACGGCGGGACAACAAGTACAAGGCGCGGATCAAGATCTTGGTCCACGAAATGGGGCTTGAGACCTATCGCGAGGAAGTCGAGGCCGAGTTCGCCCGCATGGACCGTGACACGATCGCGGTGCCCGATGCCGAGGTCGCCCGCATCTCTGGCTACTTCGCCCCGCCGGAGCTCGAGCCCCGCGATCCCGGCGACTATGTCCGGGCGCTGCGCACCGATCCCGCCTTCGCCAGATGGGCGGAGCAGAACACCTTTGCCCACCGGGTGCCGGGCCACGTTGCGGCCACGATCTCGCTCAAGCCCTTGGGCGGCGCCCCCGGCGACGCGACGGCCGAGCAGATGCGCGCCATGGCGGATCTGGCCGAGACCTATTCCCGGGACGAGATGCGCGTGACCCACGAGCAGAATGTCGTCCTGCCCCATGTGGCGCTCGCGGATCTCTACAAGGTGTTCCGCGGGCTGCAGGCCGCAGGTCTCGACGCCCCCAACAAGGGGCTGGTGACGGACATCATTGCCTGCCCGGGGCTCGACTATTGCGCGCTGGCGACCGCCCGGTCGATCCCGGTTGCCCAGAACATCGCGCGCCGCTTCGAAGACCCGGAGCGCCAGCGCGAGATCGGGCCGCTGCCGATCAAGATCTCCGGCTGCATCAACGCCTGCGGGCACCACCACGTGGGCGCAATCGGCATCCTCGGACTGGATAAGGCGGGCGTCGAATCCTACCAGATCACACTGGGCGGCGACGCCACCGAGACGGCAGCTTTGGGCGACAGGACGGGACCCGGGTTTTCCTATGAAGACGTGCCCGACGTGGTCGAGAAGATCGTCGACACCTATATCGCTGCGCGCGAGACCGACGAGACGTTCCTCCAGACCTATCGCCGTGTCGGCATGGCCCCGTTCAAGGAGGCGCTCTATGCTGCTTGATGAGACAGGAGAGATTGCCGAGACGTGGGAGCGCGTGCCGGACGAGGCGGACATCCCTGCCGAGGGCGCCATCATTGTGCCGCTCGCCCGGCTGGAGGAGGCGATGGGCGGACGCCCAGCCTCAGGCGTCGCGATCCCGAATGACGCGGATGTGCGCGAGCTCGTGCCCCTCTTCCCGCGCATCGGCCTGATCGCCGTGGACTTCCCGAGTTTCGCGGACGGGCGCGGTTTCTCACTGGGCCAACGGCTCCGCGACCTCGGCTTCAAGGCTGGCCTGCGCGCCGAGGGGCCGGTGATTGCCGACCAGTTCGCCTACCTTCTGGCCTGTGGTTTCGATCAGGTGGACGTGTCCGAAGACGTGGCGCTGCGCCAGCCGGTCGAGCAATGGCTGGCACAGCTGGGCAAAATCAGCCTCGGCTATCAGCGCGGCCGTCCTACCCAATCCATCCCGGATCAGCGGCGCGCCTATGCCTGAGCCGTGCAGGCGGTTCCGCCTCGGCCCCGTCGGCAATGCCCAGGTCCTGAACCGGACCCACGCCGCGTTGCGGGCAGAGGATCTGCTGGCGGACATGATCCAATGCGAATACCGGGGCGAGTTGGCGCTGGTCTCCTCCTTCGGCGCGGATGCGGTGGTGCTGCTGCACATGATCAGCCGGATCGATACCGCAACGCCTGTCCTGTTCCTGGAGACGGGGATGCTGTTCGCGGAGACGCTGGACTATCAGCGGCACGTGGCGGAGGTGCTGGAGCTGAGGGAGGTCCGCCTAATCCGCCCGGACAGCCAGGATATCGAGATGCTGGATCCCGGCGCGGACCTGCACGGCGACAACCCGGATGGCTGCTGCTACCTGCGCAAGACCCTGCCACTGCGGCGCGCGCTGGAGCCGTTTGCCGCCTCGATCACCGGGCGCAAACGACATCAGGCCGCGACACGGGCGGCACTCCCCCTGTTTGAAGCCGACGGCGCACACCACCTGAAAATCAATCCGCTGGCCAACTGGCGCGCGGAACAGGTGCGCGGCAATACTGTCGACAACGATCTGCCGCGACATCCGTTGGTCGCAAAAGGCTACCCGTCCATCGGCTGTGCGCCGTGCACGACCCCGGTCGGAGATGGCGAGGATCCGCGTGCGGGGCGCTGGCGCGGACAGGACAAGGTGGAATGCGGCATCCACTTCGACGGCAAGCAATGGGTCCGGCAGGACAGTTCGGATCACGTGCGCAAAGGGTTCATCTGAGGAGAGCGCGCACCAGAAGCCCCAAATTCGTGGAGACGAATTTGCATATTCCTGTTCAGGAATTTGGCGACGGTTTCACATAGGGTCTTTCGTGCCACCAGGTCACGGCGGCCCACTTCTCGCCGGCCGAGACAGGCACGCCGGCATGGCGCGACAGAGCCGCCATCTCGCGTGCCCCCGCCATCGTGTTGCCCCAGATAATCAGCCGTCCCGGCGCGGGGGCAACCTTGACGCCCAGTTGATC
>JBCDID010000148.1:0-8384 GCA_038749355.1 Pseudomonadota bacterium
CAGATCGCCCAGCACCGGCACCGCAGGCGTGATCGCACCGCCCTGCAGCGTCGGGATGCTGTCGGCTGCCGTCACTGCGGCGGCATCCAGCACTTCGCCTGCCACGTGGTAGGTCAGGATCTGGGTCAGGAGTGGCAGCGGGTTGTCATCCTCGGCCAACCCGGTCAGTGCGGCGACGATGAAGTTGAACACTGCATCCTCGTCGGTGACTTCGCCGGTGAAGCCCAGATCCACCGCTGTCTGAGCGAATGCTGCATCGGTCGGTGCGAAGACGGTGATGTCGGTGGCATTCTGGATCGTCTCGACCAGCCCGGCGGTGCTCAGCGCCCGCACGAGGATGTTCAGATCGTCCGATGCCAGAGCGATGTCCACGATGTTCGTGTTGCCGGGAATGTCGATCGGCAGCAGCACCCGGTCGATCGTGTGGATGATCCCGTTATCGGCGGGGATATCCAGCGTCTCTAGCGTCGGATCGGCAACGTCCGGTTCCTGATCCTGCAGGACCAGCCCGTCGCGGACGATCTCGGTGCCCTCGAGCGTGCCGATATTGGTCAGCGCGGTCACGGCAGCCGAATCCTTGGCCCCCGGCGAGACGTGATAGGTCAGGATCTGCGTGAGCAGCGGGAGCGGATCGCCGTCGGGATCAAGCGCCGTCAGGGCGCCTGCGATAAACGCAAACACAGCGTCCTCGTCCGACTGGTCGCCGTCAAAGCCCAGATCCACGGCCAGCGCCGTGAACGCGGCATCGGTCGGTGCGAAGACCGTGATGTCATTTGCGTTCTGGATCGTCTCGACCAATCCGGCCGTGCTCAGCGCCTGGACCAGTATGTTGAAGTCATCCGACCCCGCGGCGATTTCTACGATGTTCATTCCCCACTCCTCTTAGTGCGCATTCGATGAACGGCCCCACCCGAGCCGTGGAAAAAAATTCCACGCAAGCAAGTGGTGCGTCAGCCCGCCGCGTCAAGGATGTGGAAACCAGATTTCTTGGGATTTTGTTCAGGACCAGTAGATGCGGCCGAAGAGCGCCTCGAGCCGGGCGGCGCGGCGGGGATTGACGGACCTGACCCAGGCAATCCGCCCTTCCAGATGCGCTCGGAAGTCCCTATGGCCATCGCGGTTCTGAGAAGCCGGCCCATAGCGGAGGCAATTGGTCAGGGTCGCCTTCAGCCGGTCGTACTCCGCCCTCGAGACGTTGATGTGCCGATTGACCGTCAGCCCGGTCACGCGCTGCGCACGTCCCGCGCGCATAATGCGTGTTTTGGCAGGATTGGGACTGAAGCCCTCGTCGCGGATGATCTCGTGGACTTGTTCCAGCAAGGGCGTTGCATGGTCAAAGACGAGCCCCCTGTCGCCCGAGAACGCCAGATCATCGGCATAGCGCGAGTAATTTGCCCCCATCCGCCGCGCCAGTGCTGCCAAACGGACATCCAGTCGGTAGGCGGCCATGTTCGCAAGAGCCGGGCTCGTCGGCGCGCCTTGCGGCAGGTGGGCCGCGCGATATGCAGGGCGGTCCCCAGCGGGCAGCGTCGGCAGCACATCCCAAGGCGTCGGCGTCGTGCACAGGCCGGTCAGCAAACGGGCGACAGTGTGGCTGTATCCGAGTGTCCGGAAGATCCCGTGCACCCGCCGCGCGGGGACCGAGGGGAAGAAGTCCTTCAAATCGACCGTGATCACCACTTGCTCGCCCGCATGACGCGCCGCATGGCCGTGGCAACTCCGCCCCGGCACAAACCCGAACGCGTCCCTGTGCGCGGGCACGAGGGAAAGGATCTCGGCCAGGACTTTCCGCTGCAAGGCCTTGAGGCGTGGGCGGGGCGCTTCCAGCAATCGCTGCCCTGTGCGCTTGGGAACCCACTGATGGGTGTAGTGGGCGAACTTCTCCTGCCCCGGCCGAGCAAGCCGTCCCTGACAGTCAGCGAACCAGTCGAGTTGCGGCGGGGTTATCTCGAACCAATCGGCGACGGCCTCCCGGCTCTCGAGAATGGGGAGCCCGAGATCTCCAAACGCGGAAAGCTGCGCGGGCGGAGCGGGAACGGTGATCACGGGAAGATCTGGCGGCGCAGGGGCCCACCGGAAATGCGCCTCCAACCTCCTTGCCAACGTCCGCTCATCGGGCGGATAGCGTAGGGTCCACGCGGCCATCATGGTCGCCACAAGATCCGGAGGCGCATCCGGCCAGACGGCGCGCACGGCCGCGTTCATCAGCGTCTCATCCCAGCCCTGTGCGAGCATCAGCGCTGCCAGCCGCCGTGCATCCCCTCGCGATAACTGATCTGGCATATCGGTCGGCATGGATGGCGGTTCCAACCTCTCTTGGTTCCGCGCGGCGGGACGGGGCTGTCGAGGCCCCCGGCCTTGGCCGCGCCGCGTCATGGTCGTCTCAGTCTCCTGCGCGCGGGGTAACCCCGGCGAGGCCGTCCGGCCCACTTGGAACCGCCATCCGCCGCCCACGATGCGCGCCCGATGCCAGCGGGTCAACGCCCGTGTCGGGACCAGACCTCAGCACGGCGTATTGTGGCGGGCAGCATCCGGGCGCGCGGTCCATGCGTCCGCCCAGACAAAGGAGAACGCCCATGCCGCTCGAAATGAACCGCGAGGTCTTCATCACCTGTGCCGTCACCGGATCCGGGGGCACGCAGGACAAGAGCCCGGAGGTGCCGCGCAGCCCTGAGCAGATCGCGAACTCCGCCATCGAGGCCGCCAAGGCGGGTGCCGCCGTGGTCCACTGCCATGTGCGTGACCCTGAGACCGGCGCGCCCGCGCGGGACCCCGCGCTCTACCGCGAGCTGACCGAGCGCGTCCGCGACAGTGGCACCGATGCCGTGCTGAACCTCACCGCCGGCATGGGCGGCGACATCATCATGGGCCCGGCCGACGCGCCGCTGCCGCTCGCGGACTCGACCGACCTGATCCCGTCCGCCGACCGCGTGCAGCACGTGATCGACTGCCGCCCGGAGATCTGCACACTCGACTGCGGCACCATGAACTTCGCCGAGGCCGACTACATCATGTCCAACACGCCGGGCATGCTCAAGGACATGGCCAAGCGCATGACCGCCTCCGGCGTGCGCATCGAGATCGAGGCCTTCGACACCGGCCACCTGTGGCTGGCGAAGAACCTCGTCTCCCAGGGGCTGATCGAGGATCCGGTGTTGGTGCAGCTCTGCATGGGTGTGCCGTGGGGCGCGCCGGATGACCTGAACACCTTCATGGCGATGGTGAACAACGTGCCGAAGGACTGGATCTTCTCGGCGTTTTCGCTGGGGCGTAACGAGATGGCTTACGTTGCCGCGGCGGTGCTGGCAGGCGGTAACGTGCGTGTTGGGCTGGAGGACAACCTCTACCTCGACCGCGGCGTCTTCGCGAAGAACTACCAGCTGGTGGAGCGTGCCGTGACGATCATCGAGAACCTCGGCGCTCGCGTCATCGGCCCTGACGAAGTCCGCAAGAAGCTGAAGATCGAGAAGCGCGCGCCGGTCTAGGCCTGCATTTCTTGCGGAACATCTTCGGTAATCTCGTGCACTGGGTTGATCCATACCCGGCGACCATCCAGTCCTCTGCTCTGAGGAGCAAAGGGGAGGACAGCATTGGGGTTATTCATCTTTGGCATATGGTACGGTCCGCCACTCATCTACATCCTGCACCAGGTGCCAGGTCGCTTAGGCTGGTGGGTGGGTGCGCTCGTCAGCTTGATAGTTCCGGTGTTCTTCAGTTACGTGGCGTGGGAAGTGTCTCGCCAATGGCAAGAAAAGTGCCCGGGGGGGCAGTGTTCGGGCCTGGCGGACGCAATGCCGACGCTTTGGAGCATCACGGCGGTGTTCCTATGCTGGGTTTGGCTGGTCGCATGGGTGACCCGCATCCTAGGCTATCAAGGAGAGCGGCGAAGGCTCCGAACGTTGCGATGCGGCATAGGCGTATTGTTGGCACTGGGTCCATGGCTCTTCGCCCTGAGCCGGTTTTAGAAAAGCTACGCGGGTGAGCACATGCGCTATTCCGAGATGAAAGCCCGGGAGAACACCCGCGACTGGCAGCAGGCACGCGAGGCGGCAAAGCTCGCGCCGCCCCGGCGCAGTCCTGTGTCCGCCGGGGTCCTGATCCTTCTGGGCCTTATCGTGCTTGCGCTCGTTGCTTGCACCTCGAACGCGTATCGCAATACCGACGTCGCGATCACGACCAATGGCCCTGTGGATCTTCAACGGTACAAGGGGCTCTGGTACGAAATCGCCCGCTTCCCGAACCGGTTCGAGGAAGGATGCGTCGGCGTCACCGCCGAGTACTCGCTGAGCGAGGACGGTTCCGTGCGCGTCCTCAACACTTGCGTCGAGGGCACGCTGGACGGCCCGGTATCGACCGCCGAGGGTGAGGCCACCACGACCTCACTCGAGAACGACAAGCTCTCGGTGACCTTCGTCCCCTGGCTCCCGTTTGCGCGCGGCGACTACTGGATCCTCGACACCGACTACGAGGTCGCGGTCATCGGCACGCCCTCGGGCTCCGTCGGCTGGGTGCTGGCCCGCACGCCCACCTTGTCGAAAGACCGCCTTGCCCGCGCCTTCCAGGTGCTGGAGCGGAACGGCTACGACCTGACCCAAATCACAATGACACAGCAACAGTAGGATGGATGCCAACCCATCCCTGACGAGGACAGAGACATGAAAGCAGCAATCCTTGGCGGAGGCGTGATCGGTGGCGGGTGGCTGGCCCGGCTGATCGAGAACGGGGCCGAATGCCGGGTGTTCGACCCGGATCCGGAGGCCGAGCGCAAGCTGAACGAGGTTCTGGCAGGCGCCGACCGGGCCTATGCCAAGCTGACCATGGCGCCCCGGCCCGCCAAGGCCGCGTGGTCCATGGCGGCCACCGTGGCCGAGGCCGCCGAAGGTGCTGACCTGATCGTCGAGGCCGTGCCCGAGCGGCTTGAGGTCAAGCAGGCCGTCTATGCCGAGGTCGAGAGCGTCAACACCACGGGTGTCATCGCGTCGTCGACCTCCGGCATCATGCCAACCGACCTGCAAGCCAAGATGGAGCACCCCGGCCGCCTGATCGTCGCGCACCCGTTCAACCCGGTCTACCTGCTGCCGCTGGTCGAACTGGTCGCGGGTGAGAAGACCGACGCCAAGCACATCGAATGGGGCAAGGAATTCTACCCGACCATTGGCATGCACCCGCTGCACTGCCGGGTGGAGATCGAGGGCTTCCTGTCGGACCGTTTGCAGGAGGCGCTGTGGCGTGAGGCGCTGTGGCTGCTGCATGACAAGGTCGCGACAGCCGAGGAACTGGACGCGGCCATCGCCTACGGCCCGGGGCTTCGCTGGGCGCAGATGGGCACCATGCAGACCTTCCACCTTGCCGGCGGCGAGGCCGGCATGCGTGGGATGCTCGCCATGTTCGGGCCGTGCCTCAAATGGCCCTGGACCAAGCTGATGGACGTGCCGGACCTCACGCCCGAGTTCGTCGATATGGTCGGCGATCAGTGCGACGAGCAATCGGGGAACCTTGGCCCCCGCGAGCTGGAGGCGATCCGCGACGACAACCTGATCTCCATCATGCAGGCCCTGAAGGGCAACGATTGGGGGGCAGGGCGCACGCTTGCGGCTTATGAGAAGGAGCTCTTCGCCAAGGGCAGCACGGCCGAGGAGGTCGATCTCGCCCAGCCCATCCGCACCACCGATCGGACCGTCCCACCCGACTGGACCGACTACAACAACCACATGAACGAGAGCCGCTATGGCCAGGCGTTCTCGGATGCGACCGACGCGTTCATGCGGATCATAGGTGCTGACGCGTCCTATGTGGAGGGCGGGCTCAGCTACTTCACTGTCGAGGGCCATATCCGCTATCTCGACGAGGCGCGCGCGCTGGAGCCGTTCACGGTGGACACGCAGGTGCTGGGCGGTGCGGGCAAGAAGATGCACCTCTTCCACACCATGAAGCACGCCGATGGGCGGGTGCTGGCGACGGGTGAATACATGCTGCTGCACGTATCGCTGGAGACGCGCGCATCCTGCCTGCCCGCGGACCATGTGCTGGCCAAGCTGGAGGAGATTGCTGCCCTGCATGCGAACCTCCCCGCGCCCGAGGGTGCCGGTCGTGCGGTCGGGCAGAAGCGGTGAGCGCGGCTTCACCCGGAGTGTGAAGATGATCCTGCCCGCGTGCTTGCCCTGTCAGCACGCCTTGGCGCTTTGCGTGGAGCAGAGCGCCTTCGATATGCTGCTGGATGGGTTATCCAAGGTCTGCTCGCGGATAATCGGCGTGGAGCAAGGCCGCTTCTGTTCGCCTTTAGGTTGACGGCCTTACGGCACCTTTGAGACAATATAGGCGTCCAACAACTCCGGCCCGGTATTTTTCGGGCCGGACGGACGGAACTGATTTGAAACCAAGGGAGTTTTTGAGATGAGCCTTGATACCACTTTTCCGCGTCTGGCGGATGATCTGCACGATGAGGTCAGCGAGCAACTGGGGGCCTACGCCCGGGAGGCCGGGGTCAGGATTGTGCCCGAGTCCATCCGCGTCTGCGTGTCCCGCGACGTACGCCTCGCCGCCGCCGTGTCACGCGAGTATGCGGCCTCGACCTTTGCAGGCGGCGCGAAGGAACCCGTCGTCGTTGTCTTCTATATCCAGGGCCGCGTGGGCGGCGATCTGCCGGGACCGGGCTTTTATGTCGCGCGGGTCGTGCGCGATGGCAATCAGCGACTCGTCGTAGTCGCGGACAAGGGCGGGAAGGACGTGCTGAAGGTGCCGGTGACGATCACCTGCGATCCGGAGCCGGTCGCAGCCGCGAGCAGTGGCTGCTGTTCGCAGCCCACGGTCGGGGAAAACTACATCTGTACCGGGTTCTCGTGTTGCAACGAGATCGGCGGCTGCATCACGCATGAGTTCTGCTTCGCGATCTGAGATTGTTCAGGGCGGGCCACGGCTCGCCCTTTACGTTTGCGGAAGGCCTCTCTTCCAGCATCTCGAACCGGGACGAAAACCGCCTTTCTGAACGCTGAAAACGACGGTTTTCCAGGCGGTTGGAACTAATTTACAAAACGTCAAGAAAACCTGCGCGCATTGCCCGAAATTTTGTTACGGTCGAATCAGGCAGGCGCGAAACGACCTGTCTGACAAGCGCCCTCAGCGCAAAGAACGACCCGACTGGGGACGCGTCAACGCAAGGAGGGTTTTTGCATGTCCGTAACAGATGACCGCAGTGCCGATGGCGGCGGCGGCGAGATGCGATCCGACTATGTCATGGGATCGCACAACATCCGGCCGTTCGGGCTGGATATTCACAATCCGGTTTTCCTGATCTCAAGTCTGATCATTATCGCCTTCGTGCTTCTTTCTCTGGCTAACCAAGAAGAAGCGGCCAAGTTCTTCGGCTGGCTGCGTCCCTGGCTGACCAGCAACTTCGACTGGTTCTTGGTGGGATCCGTCAACATCATCACGCTGTTCTGCCTGGTGCTGATCGTGCTGCCTGTCGGCTCGGTCCGGATCGGGGGCAAGGACGCCAAGCCCGACTACTCCTATGCGGGCTGGATCGCGATGATGTTTGCAGCCGGCATCGGCATCGGTCTGTTGTTCTTCGGCGTGCTGGAGCCCGTCTACTACAACTTCTCCGAAGGCGGAGGGGCAAGACCACTGAACATCGATATCACCCAACCTGGGAACGAGTATATCGGTGTGGTCGGCACCATCCACCACTGGGGGCTCGAAGGCTGGGCAGTCTATGCGCTGGTTGGTCTGACGTTGGCGATCTTTGCCTATAACAAGGGTCTGCCGATGACGCTGCGCTCTGCTTTCTACCCGATTTTGGGTGAGAAGGTCTGGGGCTGGCCGGGTCACTGTATCGACATCCTTGCCGTGTTCGCGACACTGTTCGGTCTGACCACGTCGCTGGGTCTCGGTGCGCAGCAGGTGGCCGCCGGTCTCTACGAGGTTGCAGGCATCGAGCCCTCCAACACGGTGACCGTGGTGCTGATCATCGTGATTACGCTGATTGCGCTCGGCTCGGTCATGATGGGCATGGACAAGGGGGTCAAGCGGCTCTCCGAGATCAACATGCTCATGGCGGTGGCTCTGTTCATCTTCGTGCTGCTGGTCACTGGTATCGGGTCTGCGCTGACGCGTTACGTCGATGTGATGGTGCAGTATGTGACCTTGCTGCCGGCGCTTTCGAACCCGTTCGGGCGTGAGGACACCAGCTTCTTCCACGGCTGGACGACGTTCTACTGGGCCTGGTGGATCGCCTGGTCGCCCTTCGTCGGCATGTTCATCGCCCGTATCTCCAAGGGCCGGACCGTGCGTGAGTTCATCATCTGCGCGCTGATCGCTCCGACGGCGGTCTGTGCACTCTGGATGTCGACCTTTGGCGGTGCCGCCATCGACATGCTGAACGCAGG
>JBCDID010000149.1:0-8382 GCA_038749355.1 Pseudomonadota bacterium
CAGGTTGTTGGCCCGCGCGAAGGCTTGTGCTGCGACGCGCTTGTAGTCGTGGATCCGGTCTTCGCCTCGGAATGGCTCCTCATAGATCGGGATGTTCAAGCCGCCTTCCGGCATGTCGAAGTCGTTCGGGTTATGGATCTCCACCCGGTGGGGATGACCATCGACCACGGCGGTGGCCTCGACGGTATCCTTCATGCATTTGACCCCGACCCACATGCCCGAATAGCGCGACATGGCCCAGCCGGTGATGCAGTAATCCAGAAGCTCCTGCACGCCGGCGGGCGAGAGGATTGGCATCATAGCGTCCATCAACGCCAGTTCGGACTGATGCAGGGTGGTCGAGGATTCGCCGGTGTGGTCATCCCCCATGGCCACCAGCACCCCGCCCAATGGGGAGGAGCCTGCCACGTTGGCATGGCGGAACACGTCACCGGAGCGGTCTACGCCCGGCCCCTTGCCGTACCATAGGCCGAACACGCCGTCATATTTGCCCTCGCCTCGGAGCTCAGCTTGTTGCGCGCCCCAGAGTGCGGTTGCAGCGAGGTCCTCGTTCAGCCCTGCCTGAAACTTGATTTTCGCCGGCTCGAGGTATTTCTGTGCGCCCTGGAAAGTGGAATCGACAGCGCCCAGAGGTGACCCCCGATAGCCTGTCACATAACCTGCCGTGTTGTGCCCTGCCGCTTCGTCCCGGGCGCGTTGCATCAGGGTCGCGCGCACGAGTGCTTGCGTGCCGCTGAGCAGAACCGTGGGACGGTCCAGGTCATAGCGGTCGGTAAGCTGTACGTCGCGCAGATGCATAGCGACTCCTCCCTTGGCTCCAAAAAAGGTAAGCGAATATGACCTTGTTTGTCCAGCCCTGCTTGGATCACGATATGAATGGCGGCGTCGGACCTGCAAGCCCCGCATGTTCCACCTCGCGCAAATCCCCTGCTTGATCATGCGCCTCGGGGCGATACATTCGCGGCGTTCGCGGAACCGAGGCCCATGACGACAATCCTCATCGCACAGCCCACGACCGGGACGGTGGTCACGAGCACCGTCGCCTACCTCATGGCGCTGGCAGGGCGCCTCAGTGCGCAAGGGGTCGGATGGGGCTACCAGCACCTGTCGCTGTCAGATATCGCGCTGTCTCGCAACATCTTTGCCAGTCACGTACTGGCGAGTGACCGGTTCACCCACCTACTGTTCATCGACTCAGACATGGGATTTCACGCGGATACGATTGTGGGTCTGCTTGAGCTTGACCGCCCAGTGGTTGCCTGCGCATGCCCGAAGCGCCATCTCGGTTGGGACACGCTGCGGGATGGCGCCGACTCGGAGGCGGACGACCGGCCCAAGGACCAGCGGCGCTCCACCCCCGACCTGATCGACACGCTTCTTGACTACAATGTGGATACATCACGGTTCGACGGCTCTCCCTGGGAAGCAAAGCGGGAAGGTCGGTTCCTGTCCGTGCCCGCTGTCGGCACAGGCATCATGCTGATCCGCCGGGATGTGTTTGAGACCATGCGTGACCGGGATGTGGCGCCTGTCCGTTCGGGCTACAAGAACCTGCCGTTAGTCGGGACCGCCGCGCTTCATGATTTTTTCGGCCCGATCATGATACCGGACGGATCGCTGACCGAAAGCGAGGACATCTCGTTCTGTAAGCGCTGGGTCGAGGATTGCGGTGGTGAGATCTGGGCCGACATCGAAAGCCGTATCCTGCATTTTGGCATGCGCGGGCATTCCGGACGCTATTTGCCCCGCGCGCTGATGGACTTTCCGGAGATTGCCGATGGCTGAGAAACCCGTTCTGCTGATTGCCCTGCCGACTATGGGCGAGATCTCCACACCCACTGTCAAATGCCTGATCGGGCTGACGCAGGCGCTTGCGCGCAAGGGAATCTCGTTTGGGTTCGAGACCTACGAGTTCTCGGACATCGTGTTTTCACGTAATCAGCTGATGTGCATCTTCCAGACCCGCAAGCAGTTCACGCACCTCCTGATGATGGACTCGGACATGGCGGTGGAACCCTCCGCGATTTTCCGGCTGATGGATTTCGGGGTGGACTTTGCAGCGACAGCTTATCCGCAAAAGCATCCCAAGTGGGGGCGGCTGCGCGAAGTGATCGAGGCGGAGGCCGGACTGCCCGAGGATCAGAAGTCCTCGATTCCCCAGATTCTCAGCCGGACCTGGACCTGGAACCACCAGCGTGCGGATTTCGGGGGCAATGCCTGGGTGCCCAAACGCAAGGGCGGCTTCATTACGGTGCCCGCCACGGGCACGGGGTTAATGATGATGACACGCCGTGTGCCCGAGCTGATGATCGAGAAGGGGGTTGCCGTTCACAAACCCCGGCTGGAGACCGTGCCGCTGCACAAAGGGCTCGAATACCATGATTACTTCAGCCACCTGACCTCACCCGATGGTGGGTTGATGTATGGTGAGGATCAGAGCTTCTGTATGCGCTGGACTTACCATTGCGGCGGTGAGATCTGGCTGGATACCGAAAGCCAGGTCAACCATTTCGGGAACAAGGCCCATATCGGCCGGTATGCGGACCAGGTTGTTGCAGACTTCCCCGCCTTTCACGACCTCGACTGAGGTTTCCAGTTAGACGGACACTTCACTAACGTGAAATGACGCCTTTTCTGGCGCCCGGAACACCCGACGAAAAAAGGACTGCTGATGTCTTTCCGGACGGCTGAACCTGGCGCCAACGGGCCCCGGACCCACCGAAGGTGGTCTGGGGTGTAGAAGTGCAAAAGGCCCGGGCTTCCCCGGGGCCTTTTTCCGTCTGCTTCACAGAAGCGGAGATCAGTTCGGCTGCGGTTCCATACCTGGGTCCGCGTCCCCCTCTCCACGCCGTGGTTTGCCGGCCTTCGGGATCGCCGAGTGCCCGCCACCATCCGTCGTCGACGGTGGAACCGGGTCATCATCCGAACGATCCAGCGTCTCGCCGGCAATCACACGCGCGATTTCATCATGGGTCAGAGTCTCGTACTCGATCAAACCCTGGGCGAGTCGCTCGAATTCGTCGCTCTTGTCCGTAAGAATCCCGCGCGCCGTAGAATAGGCCTCGTCGATCAGGCGACGCACCTCTTCCTCAATGACCTGCTGGGTTTCCGGCGAGATCGTAGCAGTCCCAGCATTGTAGGAACCAAGGAAGCTTTCCTGTTCCGTCGAGTAGTCGATGTTCCCGACCTTGTCCGACATGCCGAACCGGGTCACCATCGCCCGGGCAATTCGCGACACCTGCTGGATGTCCGAGACCGGCCCTGAGGTCACGTTGTCCTCGCCGTACTTGATCTCCTCGGCCGCCTTGCCGGCCATGGCCATGGCAAGCTGCGAGGTATACTTGGTCTTCGACGTCGAATAGCTGTCCCGCTCCGGCACCGACATCACAAGCCCAAGAGCGCGGCCACGTGGAATGATCGTTGCCTTGTAGATCGGATCATGCTGCGGCACGTACCAGCCGACCAACGCATGACCAGCCTCGTGATAGGCGGTCTTCTCCTTTTCCTCATCCGTCATGACCATGGAACGGCGTTCGGCCCCCATCATCACCTTGTCCTTGGCGAACTCGAAATCATCCATGGTCACGAGCCGCTTGTCCGCCCGCGCCGCGCACAATGCTGCCTCGTTCACGAGGTTCGCGAGATCCGCACCCGAGAAGCCCGGCGTCGAGCGCGCGATGTCGCGCAGGTTCACGTTCGGCGCCAGCGGCACCTTGCGCGCGTGGACCTGAAGGATCTTCTCGCGACCTTTGATGTCCGGATTGTTCACGGTGACCTGACGGTCGAACCGGCCCGGGCGCAGCAGCGCGGGGTCCAGCACGTCCGGACGGTTGGTGGCAGCGATCAGGATCACGCCTTCATTCGCCTCGAACCCGTCCATCTCGACCAGCAACTGGTTCAGGGTCTGCTCACGCTCGTCGTTCCCACCGCCATAACCGGCACCACGGTGCCGACCAACGGCGTCGATTTCGTCGATAAACACGATACAGGGCGCGTTCTTCTTGGCCTGCTCGAACATGTCGCGCACACGGCTCGCACCCACACCAACGAACATCTCGACAAAGTCGGAACCGGAGATGGTGAAGAACGGCACGCCCGCCTCACCCGCAATCGCGCGGGCCAGCAGCGTTTTACCGGTACCCGGAGGCCCCACCAGTAGCGCACCCTTCGGGATCTTGCCGCCAAGACGCGAGTACTTCTGCGGATCCTTCAGGAACTCGACGATCTCCTCAAGCTCTTCCTTTGCTTCGTCTATCCCGGCTACATCGTCAAAGGTCACCTTGCCGGAACGCTCGGTCAGCAGCTTGGCCTTGGACTTGCCGAAGCCCATGGCCCCGCGTCCACCGCCCTGCATCCTGTTCAGCATGAAGAACCAGAAGCCGATCAGCAGCAGCATTGGGAGCAGATAAAGGCTGAGCATGGAGAGGAACCCGCGTTCCTGCGGCTTGACGTCGACCTGTACGCCCTTGGCGATCAACTCGTCGGTGATGTCATCGCCGAAATCGCGCACTGTCGTATAGCGGCGGTTGTCATTGGTTGTGACAGTGACCTGCTCGCCATCGATCACGACCGAGCGCACCTCACCGTTTTCGACCCGCTGCTTGAACTCCGAGAAGCTCCATTCGTTCGAGCGCCCGCCCGAGGAGCCATCCTGGAGCACGCTAAATAGCGTGACCATCAACAGGATCAGAATCCCCCAGAAGACGAGATTTTTCGCGTTACCCAAGGCTTAGGTCCTTTCCGAAAACAGACCGCGCGCAGGTCGGTAACCCACGCGGATGTGCCTAACATAGGGACGTCTTAGCGGGAGTTAAGGGCAAAGGCCACTTCTTGTGGTGGCCTCAATGTCGCGTCAGGGATGTTCGGGACGGATGGTGATGGTGGTTTCGTTGGCCTCAATGAGACAGCCGGCCAGGGTTGTACGGAACGTCTCCGTGCTGTTGATGCGTTGGCAGAGCGGGGCAAGCGAGCGGAATCGCGGCCGATACGAGGTCCCGCCAATCTGCATCAGCATGTCCGCGACAAGACGCAGGGCGGTGTCGGCAAGAGCAGAGCGCAGGGCGTTTCGGTCGAGGCGGGTCACACCCTCTGGCGCGGGCAGAACCGACGCCAAGGCCAATTGCGCTGCATCCTCATGCAGGACCTCGGTCTGGCGGCGCAAGCGGTCGGCAGTGGCCGCCAATCCCTCAACCGAGATGCCCAGGGGGGCGAGCACGTCCAACGCCTGCCGCGCCTTGATGCGGTCAAAGGAGGCATCCTCGTTCGTGGGATCGTCGATCCAGGTTTCTCCGCGTTCGGACAGCCATGTTCGAAGTTCGGCCCTTCGCGTTCTGAGTAGCGGACGCAAGAAGGTGACACCCTCCCATTCCCGCGTCTCGGCCATGCCCGAAAGACCCTCCGCACCCGATCCGCGCGCCAGACGCATCAGTACCGTTTCCGCCTGATCGTCCATGGTGTGCCCGAGCAGAACAGAATGAATGGCACTCTCGGCCGCCCACCCCGCCAGCAGATCATAGCGCATGTCGCGCGCATTGGACTGGAGGTTGCCGGGTTCGCACTTCAGCCCCTCGGCCGACAGGGTCTGGTGTGGAATGCGGCGGGCCTGACACCAGTCCGATGCCGTGCGCGCCTCTTGGCTCGCCTCAGGCCGGAGGCCATGGTCCACTGTCGCCGCTAGGACGTCATCCGGTCGCAGAAGGTGCGCCATGGCCAGAAGCGCCTTGGAGTCGCCGCCCCCTGAGACGGCCACGCCGAACGGCCCGGTGGGGACGAGGCCCTGGAATGCCTCAAGGATAGGGGACGGGATGGCCCCGGCGGTCTCAACCACAGGTGAGCTGGTCAGCCTCGGCATCCGCCTCGTTCACGGCGTCAGACGCATTCGGGTACTGGCTACGTACCTCGCGAAGCGTCAGGCAGGCCTCGTTAAGCTGGCCAAGCCGTCCCAGCGTGGTGCCAAGCTTCAACAGGTTGTAGGGCGCGCGCTGACCCGCACGGTCAGCGTTGTAGCCGTTCAGATAGCTGCGTGCGGCCTCGGCGTGGATGCCGCGGATCGCCTGGCTTTCGCCAAGCCAGAACCAGGCGTCACCGGTCAGCGGGCTGCCGGGATAACGGGTGAGGAACTGACGGAGCCGATCCTCCGCCTGATCGAAACGACCTTGGCGAACGTCTTCGACAGCGCGCTCGAAATCGCCCTGTTCGCTGACGGAAAGTGCGGCGACCTGCTGACCGCCAGTGCTGCCGCCACTGCTCTGCCCTTGCGGCAGGAGCGGTTGGGGCTGGATGGCACCGGCATCACCGCCTTCAAGCTCCGTCAGGCGGAACTCGATGTCTCCGAACCGGCGTTCGGCTTCCTGGGACAGGCGCGTGACTTGGTTCTGCAGTTGCTCGACCTGCGCCGTCAGCCGGCGGATCTCGCCCTCAAGCTGCCCGCCTCCACCACCAGCCGGCGCTGGGACAACCGAACCTACCGTCCCACCCAACCGGGCACGGATGTCGGCGAGTTCGGCATCCAGAACATCCAGCCTGTAGCGGAGATCTTCGGGAGAGGAGGACCCGGACCATTGTTGCGCCATCGCAGCCGCGCTTATGGCGCCAGCGATCAGGACACCGATGCCCACGGCACGCAGACGCGTAGCGGAAATGATAGCCATGTCACCCTCCCGATGTTCTGGCCACGGAACCGAAGCTCCGTGGCCCAGGCATTAGCTGGTCGGCGCGCCCGCAACCACCGAGACACCACGACGGTTCTGGCTCCAGCTGTTGGGATCGGAGCCGAGTGCCACCGGTCGCTCCTTGCCGAAGGTCACGGCACGCAGACGGTTCGCGGCGACACCCTGGCTGACGAGATAGCGGCGGACGGAGTTCGCCCGACGTGCCCCCAGCGCAAGGTTGTACTGGCGTGTGCCGCGCTCGTCGGCATGGCCTTCGATCGTGACATTGGTGCCCGGGTTCGCGGACAGCCACTGCGCCTGACGCTGCAATGTCGCCTCAGCATCGCCGCTAAGCGTGTGCTGGTCGGTTGCGAAGAACACACGGTCGCCGACAACCTGGTTGAAATAGGCAACAGAGTTGGGTGCCGGGCCAGAGGCCGCAGTCGTGTTTGTGCCCGTGCTCGCTGTCGGTTGCGCCTGCTCTTCCGACGAACAGCCCGCAACTGCAATCGCTGCCACCAGAGCGATGGCGGAATAGAATTTCATCTGTCTTGGCCTCCTAAGCCTGTCTCACTTGCTTGTTCCCCCGGTATGCCCCGGTCCATCCAAGCCTGCCCCGCATTCTCGCAATAGCAGGCTCTTCGTTCCTTGTCACACCTCTTGCCGCGACGCTTGCATGCGCCAGCGTTTACTTTCTCAACGGCGACCACGCAGGATCCGATGCCGAGCCGGGCGTGGACACTCGCCGCAGATTCCGGCCGGTTACATCAATGGACATCACGCTTGCCGACCCACGCGCCCCTGCGCTTTCGCGGTAGAACATCAGCACACGCCCGTTCGGAGCGAAGGTCGGCCCCTCGTCCAGAAAGCTGGTCGACAACAGCCGTTCATCCGACCCGTCAGGCCGCATCACGCCCACGTGGAAACGCCCGCCCACGATCTTGGTGAATGCGATCAGATCGCCCTTGGGAGACCAGATCGGCGTGCCGTAAGAACCGTTCCCGAACGAGATCCGGCGTCCCTCGCCACCGCCGGACGACATCACGTAAAGCTGCTGACGCCCGGAACGGTCGGATTCGAACACGATCTGGCTGCCATCCGGGCTGTAGCTCGGTGAAGTCTCAATGCCAGGGCTTCGGGTCAAGCGCCGTTTGCGACGGTTCGAGAGGCTCATGGCATAAAGGTCGGTGTTCCCGTCCTGCGCGAGCGAAAAAATCACCTCCCCGCCCGACGGCGAGAACTGCGGCGCAAACGTCATGCCAGGGAATGACCCCAGACGTTCGCGCTGATTGGTGTTCAGGTTCATCAGATACACTTCCGGCGAACCGGTGTTGTACGAGATGTAGAGGATCTGCTGGTCGTTTGGTGAGAACCGTGGGCTCAGCACGAGGCCCGAGGCATCCGGCAGATAGCGCACGTTTGCGCCGTCCTGATCCATCACGGCGAGGCGCTTCTTGCGATCACCCTTCGATCCGCTTTCGGCCACGAAGACCACGCGACTGTCGAAATATGGTCCCTCGCCGGTCAGCTGGGTATACGCGCCATCCGAGATCTTGTGCCCGACACGGCGCCAGTCTTTCGGATCGGCAAGGATCTGCTGCCCGTCGAGTTGCTCCTCGGCCTGCGTATCGAAGACCCGGAACTGTGCGATGAGACGTCCATCACCCGCGATCTCGATCTGGCCTGTGATCAGCGCAGAGGCATTAATCGCGCGCCAGTCGGCGAACTGGGG
>JBCDID010000150.1:0-8333 GCA_038749355.1 Pseudomonadota bacterium
AGCCGCTCGCGGACGCCGAGGGGCCGCTGCGCGCTGCCCTCCAGGCGCAGGAAAACTGGATCAGTGCGCTGGACGAAAGCGTCATCCTGACCGAGCGCGCGCGTGAGGGCGTGTGGGCCAGCGGCATGGCGCCGTTGAAGATGAGCCAGAAGGCTGTTCCGTTGGGCCTGACGATCACGCGGATCGGACCGTCGCCCTTGGCCGAGCCGAAGCGCTTCGCGTTGACGTCGGTCTCCCTCAGCGGCGCAAAAAACGCCGAGCCGGTCGAAGAGGAGTTTTCGATTGGTCTCTATCAGGACGTCGATCTGGACGAAGTCCTCGCCGCACCGATAACCGACCGGCTGCAATCCGGCTTCGAGATTGGCGCGAACGCAGCGGACGCTGGCGTCGCCGTCGCGGGCGATGCGGACTACGAGGAAATCACACTCGATCGGGCAATCGCCCCCGAAGAAAACGTCTTTATGCAGCAAGCGGCCATTCGGCGCCCCGCCCGACGCAGGCCGCAGGCTGGCATCAAGGAAGATATCAGCGCCACGTACCGGCCGAAAGCCGCGCCGATCAAGGTGAAACCCCCGCGCTATGCCACGACGGACAAGGGCCTGTTCGCTGACATGTCCTTCGGCACGAAACAGAGAACCACGGGCTTCGACTATGGCGCCGCACGCGAGGCGGTCGAGGCGATCAACCTTCCGGGCTCGCAAGTCGTAGTCCGCCGGTATGAGGCGTATCTGCCATGAGCTTGGACCTGCGTTTTCTCCCCTGGTACTGCCGCGGCCTTTCAACCGTGATCGACACGGTCGACTCGGACGCTGCGCCGACGGGTTACTCCACGACGGCGGAGACCGAGATCGATGGTCTCTCCGGGTCAATCCAGACGAACGTCTCGCTTTATGGTCCAGGCGATATCGAGGGTCTGGGCGAAGGCCAGATCGCTGCGCAGGCTCCGGCGCCGGGGGCAACGAACATCGAGCCCAACTTCCTGGTCCATGTGGACTTCGCGAGTGCAGACATGCCGTGGCGCTACACGCCCGCGCAGGCGGATGCTCAAGGACGGCTGCGCCCTTGGCTGGCGCTGATCGTTCTGCGCAAGACCGAGACGTTTGGCATCAAGCAGATCAGTGGCGTGCCGGCCCCGTTCATCGAAGCCCCGGTCGCAGAGCTTCCGGACCCCGCATTGCCTGTGTCTGCGCTTTGGGGGCATGTACAGGTTGAGGGGCCGTTCGACGAAACGCCGCTGGCAGAGATCGTGCGCGACGCGCCGCAGCGGGCAAAGGCGCGCCTGATCTCACCGCGCAGGCTAGCGCCGAATGCAGACTGGATGGCCTGCCTCGTCCCCGCCTTTGAAGTCGGTCGCCGGGCGGCGCTGGGTCAGCCTTGGGATGACCAGACCGGATTGGCACCTGCCTGGACGTTTGACCCGTCGAGTGATCAGCACATCGATTTGCCAGTGTTTGCACACTGGACCTTCTCGACGGGTGCGCGGGGCGACTTCGAAAGCCTGGCACGAAACCTCGAACCGCGGGAGATGACGGCAGCTGCGGCGAGGCGTCCCTTCGTACTTGATCCGCAGATTGCAGGGACCGGCTCGGCTGAGATGGGTTTGAAGGGCGCTCTGCGGCCTGTGATCACGCCAGCACCGCCAGGCGAGGCCGCAAGCCCAGAAGTCAAGACGACACTCACCGACTGGATCAACCGCGCGGCCGATGTCGAGGATGCCGGCGGTGATCCGCAGACCACGCCGCCGCTCTACGGTCGCTGGCATGCCGATGTCCGCCGGGTCGGCAATGCGGCACCCAAGTGGATTGATGAGCTGAACCTGGATCCTCGGAACCGGATCGTGGCCGCGGCAGGTGGAGATATCGTTCAGGCGCACCAGGACAGTTTCATGGACATGGCCTGGGAACAGGCCGGTGCGCTGGATGCGGCGAACTCCCTGTTGAAGAACGGTCAACTCGCCCGTTCGGTTGGCAGTCGTCTGACCGAGAAACACATCGCCCCGCTTCCGGACGCGATGGCCCTGAAGATCGCAGGGCCAGCCCATGCGCGCAGCCGCTACGGCGACACCTCACTCTACAAGAGCATCGAGGACAGCCCGGTGCCGGAGGCAAGCTTCTCTTCGGCGTTCCGGCGATTGTCCCGCATTCGCGGTCCATAGCAACGGCGCAATCAAGGTGCCCAGCCCGGCGACACCGGTGCGCGTCTGTTCCACCAGGGTTTCGAGTCGGCCGAGATCACCAACTGGCAGGCCGTGGATGCAACCTTTGCGATCTCCAAACCGTCCGCCTGGGCGTGGAGCGATGATGGCAGCGTGCTCCATCAGACCAGCAACATCCTGGTTCCGGACTCGGCTTCGGGGGAGACGGGCTTCACGAAGCGCGGGACCAACTATGTCGGCGGCGACGCGCGCTGGCGCGACGTGGCGATCGACTTTCAGGTCACGCCCCGCGACGACGATGCGGTTGGTTGCGTCTTCCGGTACCAGAATGAGCGATACTACTATCGTTTCTCCTTCGATCCCTCGCGCAACTATCGCCGTTTGGTCAAGTTCTATGCCGGTGGCTCGGTCGTGCTTTGGGAGGACACACCCTCGCTCAGCGCTAATCGGCCCTATGCGATCCGAATTGTTGCGGAAGGACCGCGCATCACAGTGCGCATGGGGCTCTACACCGCCCATCAAGAGCTGTTCTCGATCGAGGATCCGCAGCTTCAGGATGGCAAGGTCGGGTTCTATTGCTGGGGCAACGATGACGCGTTGTTTCGGTCCATCTCGATCCGTCCGCAGACAGGATTGAACAGTCTCGACCTGCCGTTCCGCGTGACCGATCAGGGAACTTGGTCCGGACCATCTGACTGGCGGCTCGCAGGCGGCCAGATCGTCCAGCGCTCGAACATCGCTCATACTGGAGCGACACGTGACACATTGGATTTGCGTGGCACGCAGCTGACCTTAGGGGACGCGAGCTGGGCGGACTACACCGTCACGGCAACCCTCGGTTCGCAGGACGACGACGCCATCGGACTGATGTTCCGCTATCGCGATCCGCTGAACTTCTATCGTTACGTCTCGAATCTGGCCATGTCGTACACACGGCTTGAGAAGTGCACCGACGGTGTCTTCACGGTGCTTTGGCAGATCGACGAAGGCTACAATCTCCGCAACACGGAGACGGTGAAACTCCGACTAGTTGCGGACGGCGCGCGCCTCCGGGGATACCTCGACGACGCGGCCCAAGCCGGGCGAAAGCTCTTCGACGTCCGCGACCGGGATCATCGGAACGGCGGCCTCGCGCTGTTCTCGTGGATGAACCAGGGGGCGGTCTTCGGACCGATCGAGGTGCACGAGGTGCGGCCACGGGAGATGCACGACCGTCTGAACGCGGGCGAGCTTGGGGTCGATGTCATCGCCAAGGATCGTCTCGACCTTGCAGACATGAAGTCAGGGTTCCTCACGGCAGCCAATCCGGTCACGAACCTCGCCGCCAAAATGGCGGAGCAGATCGATGCAGATCCCGAGACGACCCTGACACGCGATCCGCTGGAGCAGATTGTGCTCGGTCCCGAGATCCCGCTGCCATTGTCTCAGTATCTTATCGACCAGGCGCCCCACCTGATGCTGCCGGGCCTTGAGGGCGTGCCCGACAACGCCGTGATGCTGCTGGAGAGCAGTCCGGACTTCATCGCCGCCTTCCTGGCCGGTGCCAATCACGAGATGGCGCGCGAGATGCAATGGCGCGGGCTGCAGACCGATTTGCGCGCCACTGTATTCCGGCAATTCTGGGATGTACGCGGCGGGTCCGAGGCACCTGACGCAGCGCAGGACATCGCGCCGATCACCAGTTGGTCCGCAAAGGGACTTTCCGCGCAGGCTGGTGGCAGCGGTGACGCTCGGGCGGTCTTTCTGGTGCGGAGCGAACTGATCCGCCGGTTCCCAGACGCCAGCTACTTCCTGGTCCGGGCAGAGCCCAACGGCGCGGGCGGGCGTCGTCCCGGCGCCGAGACGATGCTTACAAGGTTCCGCGGGCAACTGGCCGAGGACATGGCGTTCTTCGGCTTCCCGGCGACGCCGGAAGAGGTTCGTGGCAACGGTACGATCGGCGACTTGGGTTGGTACTTCTGCATCGAACAACCGCCCCGCGACGCCCGCTTCGGGTTGGACGAGGGCGGCGAGGCGAATGCGTTCCTGTCAGGGTGGCAGGATCTTGCCTGGGAGCATCTCGGCGAAAACGCGAACTTGACGCCCCGGGCATTGAACGCCACGCCGCCGCCCGGTGCCACAGCACAGTGGGCGGAGAACGGGGCGCACATGGCGGCGATCCTGCTCCAGCGCCCTGTCCGGATCTTCATCCATGCCGAGCGGCTGATCGCTGCCCCCGCACCCAGTTCCGAAGGAGAGGAGTTCTGAGGCCATGCCGTTTCGATTGATCGATGCTGAAGTTGCCGAGGCGGCTGCGTGGGTCGCAGACGAGCTCACGGATGCTCAACAGAGCGCCATGTCTGCCACGGAGCTTGCAAGCTACCGTACACAGCTTGCCAATGCGACGGAAACGTTGGCCAGCCGTCGGACCGACTTGATCGGCCAGCAATTCGAGGTTCAGCAAATGACCTCGCATCTGATTGGCCTGATTGTCGCTGGTGATGACGAACGTGCCGAAAAGGTCGCCGATGATCTTGAAAGCGCGCGCACGGTCCGAACGCAAATGGCGGAGAAGCTGGAGAGTGCCGAGCTACATAGGTCCGCGATCCATCAGGACATGGTCAACGACATGGGGACGGCGTCTGCCTATGAACATCTTGATCGCCAGACGCCCGTCGCGCTTTTGCCCGTGCGGCTCGAGACCCGTTACTTCTCAAAGGACACGCAAAGCTTCGAACTGCGTGTGCGGATCTTCCCCGATGACATCCATGTCGATGCCCATCAGCGACTCATCTCAAAAGCCGAGGATCGTCTCGCGCGGGCATACTGGGAAGAACGCCTGGCTAGCGGACCGTATAGCGCCGAAACCCAAGGCGCTTGGCAGGCCATGGCCGATCGACTCGGGCCCGGCCGTGCTGCGCTGGTCGCAGGTTCGCTCGATCCGTTCGGCAAGGGTGGGCGTTACGATGCGGGCGACGAGAGCCAAACCCCTGCGGTTCCTGCGGCGAACATTGGGCCGGAAGGCTGGACTGAACCTGCGCGCGCGCGGGCTTTACCCGACCGATGGGCGATCGCGGGTTATCGCGGAGATCAGCGCGTTGTTCTTGGTTGGACGCAGCCAGTGCGCCCAGACCTTGCATTGTCGCCGCGTTCTGGGTTTCCGGGAGAGGAGCTATCGGACGACGACACGTCCGGCGCAACAAGCGGCATCGAATGGCTCACCGGTTTTGCCGAGGCTGAGAATGTCGGTATGGCCGCTCGCCTGACCGTCGACAAAACCATTGCGCGGTCGATGGACCGGTTGATCGTCTTTGGCGTGCGTGCCTCGTCGACACCTGAGGACAGTGCAGGCGAACTGGCTGACCTGCTACAGGGCCACAGTGCTGACCGGCTCGATCTTTTGGAGGTCGGACGGCCATCCAACAACACCGACACGGTGAAGAGCGACTTTCGAGGACGCGAGACCGATCACGCGGCATCTCATGCAGCGTTCCTTGCGAACGAGCCTTCACCAACAGATGACCGAAACCAGACGCGAGTCGCGAAAGCCTTCGGCCTTCCATCTGCCGCGCTTCGTCATGCGGGCGGTGCCAGGGGCCAGTCAGATCGTCCCGCGGCGTCTATGAACGCAGCGCTTTGGGCAACGACGCTTGGCACGTTGTTGCGCGATCATGTCGAAACGACGTTCGACTATCATGATCTCGAGTTCGCCCGGCGGCTCTTTATTCATCACGTCCGACCATCTGGTCCATATCCGGCGCTCCGCGTTGGGGCACAACCGTATGGCGTCTTGCCGGTTGTCCCTCTGGAGCGGTGGCGCCTGAATCAGGAAGACACCCGCGGAGTCATGCTGGTGAACTTTCTGAGGTCGGTCCGCAACAGGCTACACTCGCGGATCGGCTCTGTGGCCCAGACCTTTGACACGATTGACCCGCAACGGGCCTTGATCGACGTCCTCAGCCAGCCGGCGGTCGGGGACGTTCGCGAGATGCGCGGCGCGCAGTTCGATCCGATCTCGCGAGCACAGTCGACCGAGAGCCGGATGCGCGGTTTCTGGGACGCAGTCTTCCCGGATCTGCTCCAAGGAAACGTCGATCTGGTGGATCAGCACGGCGGCGCGCGAATCTCGGACCGGGCCAGCTTGACCTATGGGCCGGTGCAGGAAGCCGACGACGTCTCGGCACCTATGGTGTCAGGGCAGATCGACCGGCAGGCACCGCTGGAGCACAAATTTCTCTCGGTCCTTGCCGCACAGCAGGCGAACCCAAACCAGGTGATGAACTACCAGTTGGACGGCGCTGCGACCGGATCGATATTGTACCGCCTGGTCGCTGGCAGTTACATCCAGACGTTCCTCGACCCAAGTGACCCCAACCGGGCTGACTTCTTTGCGGCGCTCCACGTGCTGAAGGATCAGTCGGTCGAAACGCTGGAACATGCTCTCTCGGCTTTGCTTGATACGCTCAGCCACCGGATCGATCCCTGGATCGGCGCCGTCGCAAGCCGTCGGCTCGCCGAGTGCCGGGGTGTGCGTCCAGAGGGTCTGCATCTCGGCGGCTATGGTTGGATCGAGGGGCTGGTTCCTCCAGGGACGCCGCCGGAACCGAATGCGCCAATTGCGGATGATCCGGACTCGGCGGGCTACATCCATATGCCGTCGCCGGGTCAGGCAAAGTCCGCCGCCGTCCTGCATGGTGGCCACCTGGCTCATGCCGATCAGAGATCCGGAGAAAAACTGTCCCTGCAACTGACATCCGAGCGCGTGCGCCAAGGGCGCTGGCTCCTCGATGGGATGCGGAGTGGGCAGACATTGGGCGCACTTCTCGGCTACCGGATCGAGCGCACGCTTTCAGAGAGCGGGCCGAGCGCAGCTCAGCAACTGCTGGAGTTGCGCCGGCTGGCACCGCAGCGTGCGTCGACCGCGGATATCGATGGGGCCGAGGTTGCACAAATCAACGTCCTCGACGGACTTCGCGTGCTCGAGATGGATCGCGGCGGCAACCTGGAAGCCGCTCTCGGAGCCGTGGCGCTGTCCGAGATACGTCCGGCGCTTGATATCGCGGCGGCGGCGTTGGATGCGGTATCTGACCTGCTGATCGCTGAGGGTGTGCTTCAGACGACCGAGGGAAATTCCTCGCGTGCCGGGGCGGTTTTGGATGCAATGGCAGAAGGAAGGGGGCAGATACCCGAGCCCGAGATCGTCAAGACGCAAACCGGGGGGGTCAGTATTGGTCATCGCCTGATGATAGTGTTGCCCGAGAAAGCGCAACCAAGCTGGCCGGGCGATGAAAGCCGTATGCGCGCCATTGCCGAGCCGCGGATGAACGGCTGGGCAGCCGGATTGTTCGGCTCGCCATCTCAGATCGCCTTCGAAGCTGTCTTCACTGCAGCCGATGGAGCTGAAACACGGCGCGCGTACACGCTCGACCAGTTCGATCTTTGCCCGCTGGATCTCGTCCATCTAAGTGCACCGCGGTTCGCCGCTGCGCCTGTCGTCGTGCTTATCGGCCACAAGCTGCGCCATGATGGGCCGGAAGGCACCGGAGGCTTCGAGGGCGAGATCGTGATCTCGGGCTCTGATCCGTCGAGCGAGGCGGCGCGCCCGTTCGATGAAGTGCTCGCCATGGCGGACGAAGTGAGGCGCATTCTGTCTGCGGCGCGTCCTTTGGAAGCTGGGGATCTCGCACTGAAAGGTGCCGACCCGGCGTTTGACAACGCCGAGATCTCCGCACGGGCTACAGCCCTGCAAAACCAGTTCGACGTGCTGCGCACGGCCTTTAACAGCGCTCCATCCGATTTGGCCGTATGGTGGGAGGCCGCATTGATCGCCGGACCGGTTGATCCGTCTCTTCCGTCGGCCCAGGCGTCGCTCTCCAGTACCCTGAACCGGCGCAACGATGCGGCGGCCGCTCTCTCGTCCGAGTCAGCGCTCGACCGAATGCATGCGCTGCTGGGCAGAGACTTCGCGATCCTGCCGTGTCTCAGCTCGACCGGCCCGGGCGAACTTGATGCAGCACTTGCCAATCAGGCAGCGCTTACGGGCAACGATCCCCTCTGGCTGAAACAGTGGCTCGAAGATTATGCAAGGGTTCGCCCCGCCTGTGATGCGATGGACATGCTGTTGACCGCGGCGAAACTGCGTGGCGCGTCGTCTGATCTCAGGGTTTTCCAACTGCCGTGGATGCCGAGCCGTGGATGG
>JBCDID010000151.1:0-8286 GCA_038749355.1 Pseudomonadota bacterium
ACATTTGCGCATGATGGAAGAACTCGAAATCATCCGTATGGCCTCTGCGATGGCGCGCCACGCAGGAGCGCGGCACCGTGTGATTGCGGAAAACGTGGCGAACGCGGACACGCCGGGCTTTGTGGCCCGCGACGTCAAACCGTTCACCTACTTCGTTAATGAAGAGTTGAAACCGCGGGCGACGCGGGAGGGCCATATCGGCGCAGGCGGGCCGTTCAGGAACGCCAGCCATCCCAGTCTCGTCATGGATGCTGCGGTGCAGGAGACCAAGAACGGCAACTCGGTCTCGCTGGAGCAGGAGATGGTCAAGGCCGTCGAATCCCAAGGTCAACACCGGTTTGCCCTCACGATCATGCAGAAAAGTCATCAGTTGCTCAGGCTCGGCCTGGGCCGCGTACGGTAGGAGTGAGTGATGTTTGATCTCAAGAAAGCCATGAGTGCTGCGGCCTCCGGCATGAGCTCGCAGAGCTTCCGCCTCCGGATCGTCGGCGAGAACATCGCGAACGCCGATACGGCTGGGTTTCAGCGCAAAACGGTGAGTTTCGTGAACGAGATTGATCGCGCGCGCGGCACGACACAGGTGCGTCCGGGGCCGGTCGTCCTCGATGAGAGCGATGCGATTGAGACGTACGAGCCGGGGCACCCCCTGGCTGATGCGCGTGGGATCGTGCAGTTGTCGAACGTGAATACCCTGATCGAGATCGCGGACGCGCGTGAAGCGCAGCGGTCCTACCAGGCCAACCTCTCGGTCTTCGATCAGGCGCGTCAGATGCGTGGTGGATTGTTGGATCTGCTGCGTCGGTAAGTTGCTTCAATTGTTGGGAGAATCCCGATGAAAGTCGAACAGGTACTTGCAAATCAGTTATACGGCACCGCGCAGCGCGCGGAGGCCGGACCGCAGCCCGAAGATGCTGCGGGCTTCGCCGATGCGTTGGAAAAGGCGCTCGGCGAAATGCGCGCCACCGTCGAACGCGGTGAGCGCGCAGCGATGGAGGCCATGTCAGGGGAGGGCGACCTGCAAAGCGTGGTCGAGGCCCTGACAGCCACCGAGATGGCGCTGGAGACGGCGGTTGTTGTGCGCGACAGGGTCGTCGAGGCGTATCAGGAAATCATGCGGATGCCGGTCTGACGACAGGGGACCTGGACCATGGACGAGTTCCTGATGATCACGCTCATGCGTGAGTCCGTCTGGACCGCAGTGATGATTTCGACCCCGATTCTCGGAGTAGCGCTGATCTCCGGTCTGATCATTGGCCTCCTGCAGGCACTCACCTCGATCCAGGAATTGACTCTGACATTCGTGCCAAAGTTGCTCGCGATTGCCGGGGTGTTCTGGCTCAGCATGTCGTTCATGACCCAGGGACTGGTGTCGCTGTTTCAGGAGCGGATCATTCCGATTGTAGCCGGGGGGTAGCCTTCATGGCGTTGCGTGCGCTGATTCTGTTGTTTCTGCTGGTTCCCGTCTCGGCACATGCGGCGGCGCCCGAAACGATGGGGCTCTGTCGCAATGCTGCGTTGGCCTCCGCTGACAGGCACGGGATCCCGCGTGAGGTCATGTTGGCGATCACGTTGGTCGAGACCCGTACCCGGCGTGAAGGTGTCTCTGGTCCGTGGCCCTGGACCGTGAATGTTGCGGGCAAGGGCGGCTGGTTCGATAGCCGTGCGGCAGCGCTGATCCATGCACAGCAGGCCTTGGGACGTGGTGAGAAGAGCTTTGATGTCGGCTGCTTCCAGCTCAATTACCGGTGGCACGGGCAGCACTTTGCCTCGATCGATGAGATGTTCGAACCGGGGCCTTCGGGCGACTATGCAGCGCGCTTTCTGAAGAGCCTGCATCAGGAGACGGGGGACTGGATCAAGGCGTCAGGGCTCTACCACTCCCGCACGCAGCATCACGCCAAACGCTACCGCGGTCTTGTAGCACGCACGGTAAAGGCGATGGGTGGGGAGGTCCCGGAGTTCGTGGCAGCTGCCGATCCTGAACCGCCGACCGGTCCCCTGGTGCTCCGTGTTGGTGAGCCTGGTGCCGGGGCTCTGGTGCAAGGCCGTGTCCGTGCCCCCCGCGGGACGCGCACGGTGTCTGCAGGCGGGGTCGGGCTCGGGATGCTGCAGGGGGCGCGTGGTGGGCTCATCCAGACTGTCCCGCGCGGAGGCTGAACGGTGCAGAACTTCACCATAGATCGGATCTATCAACCGACCGTCCTGCTCGCGCTCGCGCTCATGGCTGTCATCGTCATGATGGTGCTGCCGATGCCCGCCTGGATGCTGGACATCGGGCTGGCGGTGTCCTTCGCGCTGGCGATCCTGATCTTCACGGTGACGCTGTTCATACAACGGCCGTTGGATTTCTCCGCGTTTCCGACGATCCTTCTGGGCGCGCTGATGCTGCGGCTCAGCCTGAATGTTTCCTCGACGAAGCTCATCATCGGAGAAGGACATACGGGTCCGTCCGCCGCCGGCGGTGTGATCGAGGGCTTCGCCATGTTCATCATGGGGGGCAACCTTTTCCTGGGCCTCGTGGTGTTCGGCGTTCTGCTGATCGTTAACTTCATTGTGATCACCCAGGGCGCGGCCCGCATGGCGGAGGTTGGCGCCAGGTTCGCCCTGGACGGAATGCCGGGCAAGCAGCTGGCCATCGACTCGGATCTGGCCGCGGGCGCGATCAGTCACGAGGAAGCCAAGGAGCGGCGCAAGCTGGAGCAGGAGGAGACGACGTTCTTCGGCTCACTTGATGGCGCATCGAAGTTCGTGAAGGGCGATGCAATTGCGGGTCTGTTGATTACGGTGCTGAACCTCGTCATGGGGCTGGCCATGGGGCTTGCCGTGCATGGGCTCAGTTTCTCTCAGGCGATCGAGACATACTCGGTGCTGACGGTCGGCGATGGCCTCGTCAGCCAGATCCCTTCGGTGATTACCTCTATCGCTGCCGCCTTGCTGCTGTCCAAGGGTGGGCAGGAAGGGTCCGCCGACCGTGCGATGCTGGACCAGTTGGGCGGCTACCCCGGCGCGCTGGCGACGGTCGCCGGGCTGATGGCGCTCTTTGCCTTCCTGCCCGGTCTGCCTTTCGTGCCGTTCATCTTCGGCGCCTCGGTGCTTGCCATCGCAGCGGTGCTTGCAGGCCGAATGAACCAGGAGCCGCCGACTGATGAGACCCTGGCCGAGGATCAGGACGATGGGCGACCGGTGCGCAAGCCCATTGGCGACCTGCTCGATGTCGACGAGATCCATGTGCAGTTTGCCCCGAACATCGTGGGCTCGGTGCTCGAGCCGGGCGCGGGGTTGGAGAACCGCATCGTCAATATGCGCCGGCATATCGCGACCGAGTTCGGGTTCGTGATTCCGGAGATCCGGTTGACCGACGATCCCTTACTGCCGCCCAACGGCTATGCGATCCACATTCAGTCAGTGGAAGCGGGCTCGGCCTCCGTTCGACCAGGCCATGTATTGGTATTGTTGAACGAGGATCTTCCCCTCGATGTGACGGGTGAAGACGTCTCGGAACCTGTCTATGGCGCCCCGGCTCGCTGGATCCCTGAGGAATCGCACGAAGCCGCGGCATCGCTTGGCTTACCGGTCGTCGCACCCGGCGAAGTGGTGGCTACACATCTGCTTGAGAGCATCCAGGCGAATTTCGGCCGCCTTCTCACACGTCGGGCACTGCGTCGTCTGATGGACGAATTCACCTCCGTGTCCGATCCTGCGCGCGCCACCGCCAACAAGAAGCTGCTTGATGAGTTCGTGCCTGACAAGGTTCCCATGGACGTGTTGCAGGCGGTGCTCAGGATGCTATTGGACGAGAGAGTCTCGGTCCGCAACCTGCCGCTTATCCTCGAAGCTGCGGCAGAGGCCAGATCGAACAATGCGCCGACGGATGAGATCGTTGAACATGTGCGGCGGCGGATTGCCTTCCACATCGTCTCACGCCTGAGTGACAAGGATGGCTCGTTGCCGCTGATCCAGCTGGCACCTGAATGGGAGACGAAGTTCTCGGAGTACGAGCGCGACGACAACGGGCACGTGGACATCGCGTTGCCGCCGGAGGAGTTCAACAAGCTGGCGGGTTCGGTCAAGGGCATGCTGGCACGGGCAGCGCAGCGTGCGGCCTTCCCGGCGATCGCCACCTCAGCGCGCCGGCGCCGTTTCGTGCGCCAGGTTCTGGAGGCTAAGGGGATTTCCAACCCGGTGCTGTCATTCGACGAGATCGGCAATACGCAGAAGCTGTCGCTGCTGGGCACGGCCTGAGGCGCTGGCCGGATGGAGACCGCCCTCGCCGCGATCTTCCAGAGCACCGCGGAAGGTGTCTGGATCGCCATGGGCATCTTCATGCGGATTGGTGCGGCCGTGTTCCTTGTCCCGGGATTGGGCGAGAGAGCTGTGTCAATCCGGGTGCGCCTGATGGCAGCGCTTGGGATTGCAGTGGTGCTGAGCCCGATGGTCGCACCGCTTGCGCCCCAACGTCCAGCAACGGCCACGGATCTGTCCTTGGTGTTGGCAGCCGAGGCGGTTATCGGGCTTATCATCGGCTTCGCGTTCAGGCTGTTGGTCTTCGCGCTGCAGACTGCCGGGTTTGTGGCGGCGCAAAGCATCTCGGTTGCCCAGATGTTCGGGGCAGGTGTCGCGCCCGAGCCCGAACCTACGATCGCCACTTTGCTGGCCTATGGCGGCATCGTGATGATGATGATGGCAGGTCTGCATGTCCATCTGGTGGTCGCGTTGGTGGAACTCTACGATATTTTCCCCTTCGGAAGGTTCCCCGCGGGTGCGGACGTGGCGCAATGGGGTATTGAGCAGAGCGCCCGCACGTTCGCCCTCGGTGTGACCCTGGCGGCCCCGTTTGTCGCGATCGGATTCGCTTACAACATCGCGCTCGGCGCCCTGAACCGGGCGATGCCGCAGCTTCTGGTGGCACTGGTCGGCGTGCCCTTCCTGGTCTGGATCGGCATGGTCGTGCTCTACCACGTGATGCCCTCGCTCTATGACAGCTGGCAGCAACCCATGCGCGAGATCCTAGCCAATCCGATTGGAGGGCTGGGATGAGCGACCAGAACCAATCCGCTCAGGACAAGACGCACGAAGCGAGCCCGCGAAAGCTGGAGCGGGCACGGAAGAAGGGCGAACTGGCCCGCAGCCAGGACGCGCAGACGCTTGCCGCGTATCTGGGGATCTCGACCGCGATTTTGCTGATCGGCAGCTGGAGCGCGACATATCTCGGCGAGACGCTTGCGGCCTTTCTTGCGCGTCCTGCCGAGCTCGCAGCCATGTTCCGGGGCACGGCGGCCCAGGACATCTCCATGGAGGTCTTCGGCAGGATTGGCGCGGCGACCATTCCCCTGATCCTCATGCCAGCCGTGCTGATCCTGATCCTACTGGTGGCCCAGAAGGCGGTGGTCGTCGCACCGGACAAGCTGAAGCCCAAGTTCTCCCGCATCAACCCGGTGCAGAACGCCAAGCAGAAATACGGGCCACAGGGTCTCTTTGAGTTCCTGAAGAGTCTCGTGAAGCTGACGGCTGTCTCGGTTGTTCTCGGGCTCGCGATTTATGCGGAGATCGACCGACTGCCCGGGTATACACGGATCGATCCGCGCCACCTGCCTCAGCTCATCGACGCGCAATTCTGGAACGTCATGTTGGGCGTGCTTGTCCTCGCGACCATCATCGCCTTTCTAGACATGTCCTGGCAGCGTCACAGCCACCTGAAGCGGATGCGCATGACGCATCAGGAGGTCAAGGACGAGACCAAGCAGTCCGATGGTGACCCGCATATGCGCCAGACCCGGCGTGACCGCGGGCGGGAGATCGCTAACAACCGGATGCTGCACGATGTGCCCACGGCAGATGTCGTCATCACCAACCCGACCCACTATGCGGTCGCGCTGAAATGGTCGCGCAAGGCCCAGACGGTGCCGGTCTGCGTTGCCAAGGGCGAGGACGAGATGGCCAAGCGCATTCGACTGCGCGCCGAGCAGGCCGGTGTGCCCGTCCACGAGGATCCTCCCACTGCGCGTTCGCTCTCTGCCCTGGTGGAAGTTGGCCAGCCGATCCAGCCCGAGCACTACAAGGCCGTCGCAGCTGCAATCGTCTTCGCCGACAAGATGCGTGCGAGGCAGCGCGAACGCGAGGGCGGTTGACGATATCGAAACTCTCCCCCCGCTAGGTTTGCGCGCAGGAACGGGGGAGGGCGATGACGGAGACAGGCATGATCCGGGTGCGCCGGGTATTGGCCGCCATGAAGCAAGCCGAGATGGTGCGGCTGGCCGCGGCCCGGCAGGCGGCGGCCCGTCGCCGATCGCAGGCCCGCGCACTCCGCCACGCCTCGACGATGCAACAGGTCCCGGAGACCGGAGCCGATATGCTCGCGACTGCGCGTTGGCAAACCCACGCAGTGGCCAAGGCCCGCACGGCCGAAGCAGAGGCGGAGGCCATCGACAACGCGGCGGCCCCGCTCGCGGTGGCTCTGGCGCGAACAATCGGTCGGGAATCCGTGGTCGACCAACTTATCGCGGATCATGAACGCTCGGAGGCCGAGCTCCGAGCGCGTCGGGCGGAGGGCTAGTCCTCGGGCCCCGCAGGTGCTGCATCCTCGGCCGGAATGGCGTAGCGACCGGTCATCCAGCGCCCGAGATCCACGTCCGCGCAGCGCTGTGAACAGAACGGTCGCCAGCGGGCCATCGTCTCAGCCTTGCAGATCGGGCATGTTCCCTTGGTCTTGGATGTCATCTCAGGCCCACCATGTCCATTTCGGCCACACTATCCCGCGATGAGGTCCCCAGCACGAAAAAATCAACGGATCCGGCGCCATTCTGCATTATATCTGTGGATGGTACCGGTGTCAGACAGGCGTGACATGCCCGTCTGACGGGGAGATGAGCGAGGTTTGGGACGGGTGAACCTGCAGACCAACAATCCCACGCCAGCGACTGCGCTGCGAGCGGACGCGGCTGAGCATGTCGTGCGCCCGGCGGCTGCCTCGATGGATGATCCGGGCGTGCCTGCTGCGAGCGACGGCCGCTGGATTGTGACGGCAATCGTTCAGTTTGGACTCGTCGCGGGTTTGGCGGTCGCGGCCTATCTGGCCTTCCATACCATCATCGCCTCAGCACCAACAGCGGACCGCAACCCGCGGGAGCGGGTGGCTCGGCTTGTCAATGTAGCACCTGCCGTGGCCGCTGAGCATGGCCCGGTTATCCGCGCCTGGGGTACGGTGCGGGCGGCGCAAGTGCTGATCGTACGCCCCGAGATTGCGGGACGGATCGATTGGGTACATCCGGACGTGGCGCCCGGCGGGTTGTTGCCAGCAGGGACCGAGGTCGCGCGCCTCGACGATCGGGACCTGCGCCTTGCCGTGCTGCGCGTCGAAGCCGACATTGCCGATATCGAAGCCCGCATCCTCATCGAGGAGGGGCAGGCGGCTATTGGTGAACGCGAACTGACCCGGCTGAGCCGCAACATCACTGAGGCCCAGAAGGCGCTGGTGCGCCGAGAGCCGCAAATGGCGCAGCTCGATGCAGAACTGGCGGCCGCGCGCGCGAGCCTGGAGCAGGCGCAAAACGCGTTGGCGCGGACTTCCGTGATCTCCCCTTTCGATGCGCTCGTGCTGAGCGAACGCGTCGCTCCGGGCACGATGCTCACAGTCGGCATGGAGGCCGCGACGCTGGCCCAAGCAGACATGTTCGAAGTGGTCCTGCACGTGCCTGCACGCAATCTGGACTGGATCGCGTTGGACGGGACGCAGGTGGTCGAGCTCAGTCAGCCCGGTGTCTGGCCTGACGGTGCTACCCGGGAGGGACGCGTCGTGCGGCTTGGTGCGGGGCTTTCCGAGACTGGCCGCATGGTGGAGCTGATCGTGGCTTTGCCCGATCCGCTGACGCGCGATCCCGGCAATCAGGGCAAACCCCGGGTGCTGCTTGGCAGCTACCTCCAGGGGCAGATCACCGGGCTGCCGGTTGATGTGGGCGACACCGGCTCTGCGGTTGAGGTTGACCGTGCACATCTGCGCGACGGCGACACGATCTGGGTCATGAACGCCGAGGACAAGCTGGAGATTCGCGCGCTCGACATCGCGTGGCGCGGGCCGGAGGCGGTGCTAGCCACTAATGGCCTCGCACCCGGCGAGCGCATCGTGACCACCCGTCTGGCCACCTTTGCGCCCGGCATGGCACTGCGCACGGACAGCACCGAATGACCCCCGCGCCGCGGCGCGTCGGCGGGCCGATCGCTTGGATGGCGCGCAATGCGGTTGCGGCCAACCTGCTGATGTGCGTGCTGATCTTCGGCGGCATCTACATG
>JBCDID010000152.1:0-8277 GCA_038749355.1 Pseudomonadota bacterium
AGTCGAGATGTAGGCAATCTCTTGCCGGACGGGGAATATCATGCGCGATAGCACATCGTCCTGGCGCACCTCTCCGTTCACGCGGGTGATCAGGCGGGCATCATCCAGCAACGCGTGATCGTCGAACGGGACCAGCCACGGCCCCATAGCGCCCGAGCGATCCCAGTTCTTGCCTTGCGTGACGTTGAACTTGGCATGGCGCAACCAGTCGCGGATCGCACCTTCGTTGCTGGATGATGCCCGCCTGATCACCCGCGTGAACGGAGAGGTGCGCCAGGACGATGTGCTATCGCGCATGATATTCCCCGTCCGGCAAGAGATTGCCTACATCTCGACTTTCATGGCGCTCCAGCCTGGGGACATCATCGTCACGGGCACGCCCACGGGTGCGGGCGCCCGGTTCGATCCGCCAAGGTTCCTGGTGCCCGGCGACGTGGTCGAAGTGGAGGTCGATGGTATCGGCCTGCTGCGCAACGGGGTGGAGGACGAATGACACCAGAGGAGCAGGCCAAGGCCGCCGCGGATCTGCTGCAAGCCGAAGCATCGGGTCAGCAGATTGGACTCATTTCACTTCGCCATCCCGGCATGACCATGGATGATGCCTATGCTGTCCAGAAGGCGATCCTGGAACAGAAACTGGCGGCCGGACGCCGTGTGATCGGCTGGAAGATCGGCCTGACCTCGAAGGCCATGCAGGCCGCGCTGAACATCGACATTCCCGATTCCGGCGTGCTGTTCGACGACATGCTGTTCGATCATGGCACCACCGTGCCGGCAGGCCGCTTCATCCAACCGCGCATTGAGGTCGAGATTGCGTTCATCATGGGCAAGGTCCTTTCTGGTGCGGACGTCACCCGCGATGATGTGATCGCTGCGACCGAGGCGGTGGCCCCCTCCATCGAAATCCTCGACACGCGCATCCTGCGCACGGACCCAGCGACCGGACAACCCCGGATCATCACTGACACGATCAGCGACAATGCCGCGAATGCCGGGATTGTCCTGGGAACAGAACGCCATGCAATCGACACCCATGATCTGCGCTGGGTCGGCGCCATGGCCTTCCGGAACGGCGAGATCGAGGAGACGGGACTGGGCGCAGGCGTACTGAACGACCCGGTGGAGAGTGTCGTCTGGCTCGCACGGCGCATGGCACAGTACGGGCAAAGGATCGAGCCCGGGCACGTGATCCTCTCAGGCAGCTTCATCCGCCCACTGGAATGCCCTCCTGGCACACACATCCTAGCCGACTTCGGAACGTTTGGGACGGCCGAGATTTCATTCGCCTGACAGCTCCTGGCGCTGCACCCCGAACAGGATGCTTTAGGTGAATTGAATTTGGTTGGCTGACGGCTAGTTCGAACAAGGATTGGCGGCACCGTTTAACGGACGATGGGCTCAGGGCATGGATGAGACCGGAGGAAGCGCATCAGACCGACCTGCACTCGAACGCGTTGCCGCGCGAGATATGTCCGCGATGCGGGAACTCTACCTCGCTCACGCAGATGCGGTCCGCCGCTTTGTAAGGTCGCGAGTGCGCGATGACTTCGAAGCAGCCGATATAGTTCACGACACAATGTTGGCCGTCTGGCGCAACGCTTCCGGTTTCCAGCAACGTGCCTCGGTGCGTACCTGGATACTCTCGATTGCCAGAAACAAGACCCTGGACCACATCCGGAAGCAGTCTCGAGTGAAGCTTGCTGAGCCGGACGAAACGATCCCGGACGACGACCCGAGCGCCGAGACCGTCATCGGTGCGGCGCAGGATGCGGCACGGGTCCGCGCCTGTGTCGACGAGTTGTCCGAGGCGCACCGTGCCGCCGTACATCTGGCGTTCTTCGAAGACATGACCTGTGCGGAAATCGCGGAAGTCGAACAGGTGCCGGCGGGCACAATCAAGACCCGCATCTACCACGCAAAGAAGCTGATTATGCGCTGCCTCGAACGGTGCATCAGAAAAGATTGAACCGAAGAGGCGTGTTGCACGACCAAGTATCAGGACTGAAACTGAGTGCGCGGCCTCTGCCGCAAGTACCTGGAGGCAAAAATGGAAGAGTCACGTCCATTCACCGAAGATGACTTGCTTGCATATATGCGCGGCACTGCCTCGGCTGATCTCTCGCAGCGTATCGATGCGGCGCAAGCCGCGGACCCATCGCTTCGGGCCGAAATTGTCACCATGATCGGGGTCAGGGATGCCTTGCGGGACGAAGACGCGGGAAACCCGCCCGCTGACTTTGCCTGGCGCAAGCTTCAGGCTGCAATCGAGAAGGAGGCTGCTGCCGAGCAACGACCTGGCCAGCCACGCACCGGCTGGTGGCAGGTCGCGGCGGTTCTGCTAGGGCTCGCGGTTCTCGGGCAGGGCGCGTACATCTCGACGATTAGTACGGGCTCCAATGATCCTTCATACCGCACAGCCAGTCAGTCGGGGCAAGAACACGTCCTTGCGATTGGCTTTGCCCCCGGAACCGACATTGCCGACATCTCGGCCCTGCTGAGGCAAGCAAACGCGCGGGTGATCGATGGACCCGGCGCATCCGGGCTGTACCGGGTCACTCTTGCATCTGAAGGCGACCAGACAGCCGCACGCGAATTGTTCGAGGCGTCAACGCTGGTGGAGGTTGTGGCCGATGAGTAAGCAACTCCTTCGCCACCGAACCGCAAGTGACAGAACTTGGCTGCTGCCGACGGTGCAGGTCATGATGGTGGCGCTACTCCTGCTCACGGGCTGTGCGTCCGTGCGGCTCGCAGACGGAAGCCCGGACAACGCAGCGTCCCCGCCCGCCGTGATGGATGCGCGGGAACTGATTGTCCTGACCGCAACTCCGGTCGAACGGCTTGTGGCGGGTGCAGAGGCCCGGGGATATGTCGTGCAAGCGATCCATCCACTCGCCGAGCTTGATGACGTTCTGGTTGTCTTCCGAATTCCCGAGGGGCGCACGATCCCGGAGGCCATTGAAGAGATCGAGGCGGCGGTGCCCGGTGTCACTGCGGGTGCGCACCATCTCTACCAGATCCAGTCATCGATACCGTCCGGGCGCGACTATGCCGGGGGATTGATCCAATGGCCCGAGAACGGCTGCGTCGCCAGCCAACCCGTTGGTCTCATTGATGCAGGCGTCTCGCCTGAGCATCCGGGCCTCATCGACGGGCGCATCGCGCAACGCCGGTTTATCTCGGGCAACGCTCCGCCAGCAACGGATCATGGCACCGTGATGGCGGATCTTCTGATCGGCCCCGGACGGCTGCGGGGCGGGCGGCTTTACAGCGCGAACGTCGTCGATCCGGCGCAAGGCAGGGGAGACATGGCAGGTGTGGTCTCGATCCTGCGGGCCGTCGACTGGATGCGCTCGAACGGGGTCTCGATCATCAATATCAGCCTCGCCGGGCCGAGAAACCGGCTCATGAATCGCGCGCTAGGGCGTGCGGCCGAAGCCAAAATGGTCTTCGTTGCTGCTGCCGGGAACCTCGGGCCAGACGCGCCACCCCAATACCCTGCTGCATTCCCCTTCGTGCTGGCGGTGACTGCCGTCGACCGGGACCGCAACGTCTACAGAGATGCGATCCGTGGCGGACACATCGATCTGGCGGCGCCCGGTGTCGACATCTTGATTGAATCTGAAGGACGATTGCGCGTGAAGAGCGGCACCTCGGTGGCGGCACCCTTCGTGACTGCTGTCCTTGCCGCCAAGCCGTCCGCTAGCATCCCGGACATAAACACCGCGCGCGAGAAGCTGCAGAGCCGCGCGATTGATCTTGGCGAACCCGGCCCGGATCCCGTTTACGGTGCTGGGCTGGTGATGGCCCCTCCGACCTGTTTCGGATAGGGCCTCGACCCGCCATCGCGGGAAGCCCCTGCAGGTTTGGCGGTCCGAGCCGCCGTATGAACCCGAGCGACGCACCAAACCACCCCAAACTCCCCCATCAAACCCGCCTGCAAAAATTTCCATCTTTCTTTGAACCGTTCCGCCACCTGCTCCGACCAATCAGTAACGCAGCCAAGAAACGCTGCCTCACGCTGGAACGGAGACGGACGTGTTCAAGATCAACGCCAATCAGGTTCAGGACATTGAGGCCAAGGCGCTGGACGACTTCCTCGACGAAATGGACAGCTGGGCCGTAGAGACCCACGGGCTGCTGGTCGCGTCGCAGCCCGCAGGAGCCGTGCGCAGCGAAGTTCTCCGTGCCCGGTCGCTCGGCTTCGTCCTCAGAGGGCACGCCAAGCGCTGGCTCGATCTGGGTTTTGACATGGGCATGCCCTTCGCCGAGGCGGGCGAGGCGGCCAAGATCGCTGCGGACACATCCATGCCCCCGGCCGTCCGGCTCGATGTTCTCGAGCGCGAGGCGCTCGTCGTTCTGCTGGAACAGGAAGAACAAGAGGAAGAGGAGGTCTTCCGTCATGCCGTCTAGGAAAGAGATCACACGCGAAGCGACCCGCCGGGCGGATGACCGCTTCTTTGCGGAGAACCCCGCTCTCTACCGCCGCGACGGACGGCGCCAGAATCGCAACTGGCTGATCCGCACCAACAGGGCCTATCGGACCGAATGGTACAACTATTTTCGGGAAGCCAAGCAGGAGCTCACGAACCCGACTGTCGTGAACCAGGCCGATGACCAGAACCGGACTGTCGTGGCCCGGGCCCCGGACAATAACCAGGCTGTCGTGAACCAGGCCGATCACGAGGACCCGGTCAACGCCGTCACTGATTGCCCGAATGAGCGGGTGGCGTCTCTCTGCACACCGATCAGTGGCGTGAAGCTGACATCTGTCAGGTACCTCAACAAGTTCACGCTGTACAACGAGGAGGAGAAATGGACTTACCGGCCCGCCCTCCCCTACCATCCCGTCGATTGGACGCCGGAGATGGAAAAACCTAATCCTGTCGTCGTCTACTTCGATGACCCACAGGCGTTGGCGGTTCAGATCACTTACCGTGTCGAAGACGAAGATGCCTGCGTCGAGTACGGAGTGGTCCAACCCCTCATAAGAAAAGCCAACGGCACCTTTTTGTCCCATAACTACGTGGACAATCTCGAATTCAGTCCTGGAAGGGACCACCCGGTCGACTTCGTAGCCGTCGAAAGGCCGCCGGCTCAGATCGCCACGATGAACGACTGGGGTCGCGAATGGCAAGCTCGACTGCCCAGACGCGATTTCGACATGGGGACGCCAAGCAACACGATCTATTTGACGTGGGGGAAGCCCAAGGAAGGCCGCTATATCGAAGATGGACCCACGCTAAAGCGGATGGATGCGTCAGTCGGTTTAGCCTTCGGTGCGAACTCCATCGACGAGTTCAAGGTGATCACGCACATCTTCTCGCTATTCGACAGCTACACGCTTGGGCTGGATCACCTGGACGACACACGCCGGAAAGAATTGGAAGACGACAAGGAGCTGATGAAGTCGCTGACCGACGCGAACTGGCCCACATACTTCCATGAGGAGCAGACCGAGAAGACCGGGGCTTGGTCGATTTTGGAGCATCCGAGGTACGCGGCCGAATGCCAGGCGATCTGCCGGATGATCCGGGGCGTGGTGCGGCAGCTCGGAGGCAAGTCCAAGCTGGGGCTCCGCACCTACACGGCTGATTTCTCCAACCCGACCGTTGTCTTGAACAGGGGCGAGCCAACCGGCCCCAGAGAGGACCGGGAATATGCGCTTGCCGACCGGCCAGTCGAGGTTGGAAAGTGCTACAGTGAGAACGATGTCGGCTTCAACAACTTCGAGGCCTATCTCAAAGTGAAGAGCCCCGGCATGGAGCGGTCCCGCCTGTTCGGCGGCGGCGTCGGCCTGATCCCGGAGGACAAGCACCCGCTGGCCTGCTTCTACGCCCTTGTCGAATTCAAATGGGTCAGGCGCCTGGTCCGAAAAGAGAAGGACGGACCCAAGGTCTGGGAATGGCAGCGGATGATCACCGATATGTACGACTACAAGAAGGAAGACGCATTCAAAGGCTGGGACGGCAAACTGCCCTGAGGGAGCACGATCATGACCGAGTACGAAGACGAAATCATCGAAGTGGACGATCTGGGCGACGAGCTGCGCGTCTCTGCTCTGGATGCCTGGAACGTGCCGGAAAGCGCCATGACGACGGTCAAGGAGTTCACGGACCTGCCGCTTGCAGCCGGCATGCAAGGGCCGCAGCGGGCACGCCAGATCTTCGCACCGGCGGCTGATCCCTACCAGTACGCGCGGGATCACGAACTTCCATTACACTATGCCGAGATTGCGCAGACGGGCTACGACATGGTCCGTTGCTTCGCGGACACGCGCGTAGGCCGTATCAGGGTGCTTGACACGGCACCGTTCGTTATGTTCGAGGCACCTGCCGACACCGCCTTGGCTGGCGAGATCCTGAATCTCAGGGAGCCGAATTCGTTCCATGCTCCCGATGCAAGCGGCTGGTCATCCACCGCGCCCGATCTGCGAGTCCAGAAAATGCGCGATTGGACGGACCGTATCGATATGCGCGAAGAGGACGGCAACAGGCTCTATCTCTTTTTCAAAGTGTTCCCCGGCACGCGCCAATATGTTCCGTTCTTGAAGTGGTTTTGAGGCGCTGTTGGGCGGGGACTGCTTGCCTGGTGCCTGACGAAGTTGGCGAAACCTCCAGTTCTGGCTCATAAGCGAGTGGCTTGCGGGCTATCAATGCCGCTGCGGGCCATGCTTCGAAGGCGCAAAGGACAACTGGTTGAACGACGAAGACACTTCCGGCGAAGAACCGAGTACAGTCACGCCCTACTTCACGGTTCAAGACGCTGATCGGCTGATCAGATTTCTAAGTGAAGCATTCGATGCGACCTTGGTCAGGGTGAACAGATACGACGACGGCACAGTTCAGCATGCCCGCCTGCAGATCGGCAATTCTCTGATAATGCTGAACCAATCTACTGACGATTATCCTGCAAACGTCTCTCAGATGCACATTTACGTGGGAGATGCAGGCGCAGTCTATCGAAGGGCTCTGCAATTGGGAGCCACCGTTCTAATGGAGCCGAACGATCGACCGCACGGGGATCGGATGGCTGGTATAAAGGATCCATGCGGTAACGTCTGGTGGATCGCGACGCGTCGCCAGTAACTGCAGCATAAGTGGGCAGAACTACCCGATGGTCTCAGTTGAGCGCTGGCCGACAACGAGATGTCCGCGAATTCACTATGCCGTACGCAATACAGATGCCGGGCGATCTCGACGTTGCAGACTTACCGAAAGTGCCGCGCCCTAAGATGTCGTGCTTGGGAATGATCAGCACGGAGAGCGAGCGTCGTCGTCGGCGCACAGGAAGGCTCTGTTTTGTGTCTTGGTGACACATCGGAGCACAATGGTTGCGACGCACTCCAAGTGGGTCCGACGGCAGGAGTCTTGTGCTACGCTCTGTTCGATTCGTCTGAAAAGACAGAGGTGTAGCAATCGCGCTCTGCGCTAAAACTTCGGCAGTGTAATTGCTTTATGCTCCGTCATGCCAGGAGATCAATGTTGCACCGCGACAATGCGACATCTAGCAAAGGTTGAGGATCTGGCCAAAGATGTATACATATGTATACAGAGCGGCGCTCCAGAAGTTGGAGCGTACCCCACAATGTGACTGGGATACCACGAAACCTTCTGAGCTTCGGAGGCAGCTATGAACCTGTACGCAACCTATCTCGATGAAATCGAAGCCCGGAAGCTGCAGGGCCTGAACCCCAAGCCCATCGATGCTGGCGATCTGACCGCCGAGATCATTGCCCAGATCAAGGATCGCGGAAACGAGCACCGCGACGCGTCGCTTAACTTCTTCATCTACAATACGCTGCCCGGCACCACGAGTGCGGCGCGCGAGAAGGCTGATTTCCTGAAGGAGATTGTTCTCGGTAAAGAAGTGGTGCCGGAAATCTCGGTGGAGTTTGCCTTCGAGTTGCTCTCGCACATGAAAGGCGGGCCGTCGGTCGAGGTCCTGCTGGACATTGCGTTGAGCGATGACGCGGCGCTGGCCAAGGATGCCGCCGAAGTGCTGAAGACCCAGGTCTTCCTCTACGAAGCCGACACGGATCGCATCAAGACCGCGTACGAGGCCGGCAACGCCATCGCCACGGACCTTCTGGACAGCTACGCCAAGGCCGAGTTCTTCACCAAGCTTCCGGATATCGAGGAAGAGGTCGAGGTTGTCACCTATATCGCGGCCGAGGGCGACATCTCGACCGACCTTCTGAGCCCCGGGAACCAGGCACACTCCCGCGCCGACCGCGAACTGCACGGCCAATGCATGTGCGACGAGGCAGCGCAAAAGCAT
>JBCDID010000153.1:0-8239 GCA_038749355.1 Pseudomonadota bacterium
GAGAAGGGTGTGCAGCCCGGCGATGTGATCGTCGAGGTTGGCCAGGAGCCCGTGAACACGCCCGCCGAAGTGCAGGCCCGCGTGACGGAGGCCTCGGAACTGGAACGCAAGTCGGTGCTCTTTCTGATCCAGAGCAAGGGTGACCTGCGTTTCGTACCCCTTGCCATCGGCGGCTGATCCGGCTACCGGACAGAAGCGGTCTCCGGGCCGCTTCGTCCATTCAATCTAAACCATGATCAGGGTAGATCTGGCTGGCGCACCCATCCGTGCGCTTCGTTCAGGGGGGCCGTGATGCCGGAACTGTCGAACCGAATTCGCAACGTGACCGCTGATGGCTCCGATGGGTGGGAGCTGCATTACCGTGCTCAGGCCATGCGCCGGGCGGGGGAGAATGTGATCATGCTCTCAGTGGGCGATCACGACATCAAGACGGATCGCGAAGTGCTGCAGGCCATGCAGGCCAGCGCTGAAGGCGGTAATCTTGGCTATACCCCCGTCCCGGGCTCGCGCGCGCTGCGTCAGGCGATTGCCGATCGGGTGACGCGGCGGACTGCGACACCGGCGGGTCCGGAAAACGTGATTGTGACATCGGGCGGGCAGGGGGCGATCTTCGCTGCGATGACTGCGGCGCTGGATCCTGGCGATGCCTGCGTGCTGCTCGATCCCTTCTATGCGAGCTTTGACGTCACGGTGCGCGCCGTGGCGGCCGAACCCATTGTCGTCCCAACCCGTGCCGACGATGGTTTCCAGCCTGATGCGGCAGCCATCGAGGCCGCGCTGACACCCCGGACGCGGGCAATCCTGATCAACACGCCGAACAATCCAACCGGTGCCGTCTATACGCGCGAGCGGCTGGAGGCGGTGGCGGAGCTTTGCGTAAGTCACGATCTCTGGCTGATCTCGGACGAGCTCTATGACAGCCAGGTCCATGACGGCACGCATGTCAGCCCGCGCGATATGCCTGGCATGGCGGAGCGGACCTTCCAGATCGGGTCCATGTCCAAGGGATACGCCATGACCGGTGCCCGTTGCGGATGGGCGGTGGCACCAGAGGACACGGTTGCAAAACTCATCGACCTGGCCGGGGCGACGACCTACGGCCTGCCTGGGTTCATTATGGACGCGGCGTCGTTCGCGCTGACCGAATACCCCCAACAAGAAGCCGAAGTGGCCGCGCGCTACAAGCGGCGGAGGGATCTCTGTGTCGCCGAACTATCAGGCCAGCCGGGCCTGCGTGTGTCCCCGCCCGAGGGTGGCATGTACATCATGCTGGACGTGCGGGAGACGGGGTTGAGCGGCGACGCCTTCGGCAATCTTCTGCTCGATGAGGAGAAGATCGGTGTGATGCCTGGCGAGAGCTTTGGCCAGGCGGCCGCGGGCCATATCCGCATCGCGATGACCGTGGCCGACGAAGCGCTGGAAGACGCCATGCACCGGATTGCCGGGCTGGCGGCGCGGCTGACGCGAGACAAAGTCCGCGCGGCGCAGGGGATTGCCGCGCGCTGAAGTCCGATCCGCCCGACCGGGCGCCTCAGGTGTGCAGGTGGTCCTTGCCCGGGCGGAGCAGATGTCCGAGCTCCAGCATCGTCGCCCGCATTTCCGCAAGACATCGGCCAAGGTCGCGGCGCGGTCTGTCGTGTAGTGCGTCTGGCCTTGGCAAGGTTGTGAGCCGATAGTCGAAGCGCGGGTTCCTCGGATCGACCTGGCCGACGGGAGAGGCCGCAGATGCGGTGCTCGCCTTTACCCCCGTTTGCGAGGGCTTTGCCTGCTCAGGATATTCGTCCGCCGCGCGATGGTCCTGGTTCATGTGAACCTCCGATCGCTGCTGCATTGCGGCAACCTTTAAAGGTACATTGTTAAAATTCAGTCAAACCGACGAAACACGCGCCGCGTAGGGTGCATCCTTCGGCGCTTGCGCCGTTGATGCACCCATGAATCGGTTGATCAGTTCCCGGGAACCACCTTGCCCGGGTTAAGGATGCCGTTCGGATCGAAGGTCTGCTTGATCTGCCCCATCAGCGCCCAGGCGTCCTCGCCATGCTCCTCGGCCATGAACTTGCGTTTGCCGATGCCGATCCCGTGCTCTCCAGAAACGGTGCCGCCCATGGCGATGGTGCGCTCCGACAGCCGCTCACCCAGCCGTTTGGCCTCATCGATCTCCGCCGGATTATCCGGATCCACCATGTAACCCATGTGGAAATTCCCATCGCCCGCGTGCCCGACCATGGTCGTCACAAGGCCTGAGCGTTGCGCGTCCTCCATGCTCTCCATCACGCAGTCGGCTAGCCGCGAGATCGGCACGCAGCTATCCGTGTTGTACCCGGTTCGTCCCGGACACATGGCCTTGATCGCATAGTAGAAATCGTGGCGCGCACGCCAGAGCCGGTTGCGGTCCTCGGCCTTGGAGGCCCATTCGAAATCCGCGCCACCGTTCTCGGCGCAGATCTCACCCACGATCTCGGCTTGTTCGGCAACGCCCGCCTCGGTGCCGTGGAACTCCACGAAGAGATGCGGGCCTTCCTTCATCTCATATTTCGAATAGGCATTCATGGCCCGGATCGAGGTTGGATCGACCAGCTCGATGCGCGCCACGGGAATGGACATCTGGATCGTCTGGATCACCGTGTTCACCGCGCCCTCGATATCGTCGAAGGCGCAGATAGCCGCCGACATGGCCTCCGGCTGCCCGTGCAGGCGCACGGTCACTTCGGTGATGATCCCGAGCGTGCCCTCGGAGCCCACGAACAGCTTGGTCAGGTCATACCCGTTCGAGGACTTTCGCGCCCGCGAGCCGGTCCGGATGATCCGCCCGTCCGCCATCACGACCTCAAGCGCCAGCACACTTTCGCGCATGGTCCCGTAGCGCACGGCACAGGTTCCCGACGCGCGCGTCGCGGCCATACCGCCGATCGAGGCATCCGCGCCCGGATCGATGGGGAAGAAGAGACCTGTCGCCCGGAGGTCCTCGTTCAACTGGCGTCGTGTGACGCCCGGCTGGACCACCGCGTCCATATCCTCCTGATGCACGTCCAGAACCTTATTCATGCGATCAAACGAGAGCGTGATCCCGCCCTGCACGGGCACGATATGGCCTTCCAGCGACGTGCCCGCGCCCCAGGCGACGATCGGGCAGCCATGCTCGTTGCAGGTCTGGGCGATGGTCGCGACTTCTTCGGTCGTCTCGGGCCAGATCACGGCGTCGGGCGGGGTCACCGGATACCAGGCCTCGTTGCGCCCATACTGGTCGCGCACGGAGTCGCCCGTGGACAATCGATCCCCGAACAAAGGTTGCAACGCCGCGATGGCGCTCTGGATACTCATTCTTCCTCCCATAGAGGCGCGTCTTGCCTCTTGCGCGGCACCATAGCCCAACTAGTTTGGCGCGCAACAAGGAGTGCCGCCTGATGAAAACCCGCGAGAGTTTCGAACCCAAGCCAATCCGGACCTCGGTCCAGAAGGTCAAGCCGGAGTGGATCGACTACAACGGACATATGAACGTGGCCTATTACATCATGGCCATCGATCACGCGATGGACGAGGTGTTCGATCAGCTTGGGCTTGGGGAGGAACTGGTGCGCGACCACCGCATGGGCCCCATGGCTCTGCAGGCTCAGATCCATTACCTGGACGAATTGCTGGAGGGGCAGGAGTTCGCCTGCGAGTTTCAGATGCTCGATGCGGATCACAAGCGGGTGCACTTCTTCATGACCATGCTGCACCTCAAAAATGGGACTGCGGCCGCCACATGGGAGGCAATTTCCCTGAACGTCGATTTGGAGGCGCGACGGTCGGCGCCCTATCCGGCGGATTGTCTGGCCCGCGTGGAGGCGTTGCGCGAAGCCCATGCCGGTCTGCCGCGGCCCGAGCGCGCGGGCGCGCCCATCGGTTTGCGCAAACGCGATTGACCCCCGTTGACGACCCGTTCGTGATTTCCTGAGAAACCTGCGATACTGAGAACCTCCCCGCCAGAATGAGGCAGGCCGGAACCGATATGCTGACAGCGCGATCATTCGCCGAGATCACCAGCGACAACCCATGGCAACGCGCCTATTGGGTGACGGTCGCGCTGACCTCGTTGAACGCGGCCCTGACGCTGATGATCTGGGGTTTCGGGGTCGAACACCATCTGGTCAACGGGATCGCGGCGACCTCTATCGGCATTGTCGGGATCTATTGTGGGGGCCGCATGGCTGTCTCGGGCGCGATGCTCGGGGCTTTGCCCTACTTCCTGATCGGCAGTGCGATCTTTTATGGCCTGGGCACGATTCTGGCTGCGATCCACACGGACGCCATGTCGCTCCTCTCGTTCACCGGCGATGTCCAGCGGGCCATGCTGGCGAAGCTGAACCTGGCCCATGCGTTCTCGATTATGGTGATTGTTCTTGCCGCTGGGCCCTTCTGCGCCGGGATGCGGCCAGAGGCAAAGCCCAAGGATCAGCCGGGGGTCTCCGGTGTAATCGGCTCGCTCGAGGGGTCGATGACCGCCTTGCTGATCGCATCCGTGGCGGTCGCCAGCCTGATGTGGTTCACGTTTCCCTGGCCGCAAAATCCGGTACTGGCGGGCATGCTGCAGCTGTTGCGGGGCCTGCCGCTCTTCACCGTTTTGGTCGGAGCAGCGGTCTGGGACCGGCTGACAGGCCCAGCCAAACTGATGATCATTCTGCTGACCGTTTCACAGGCACTGTTCGGGCTGCTGGGGCTGTCCAAGGTGCTGACGCTCCTGCCGGTGCTGATTCTCGTGCTCGGCTGGTGGCTGAACGGGACCATGGCCCGGGTTGCGCTGATCGTGACCCTGGTAGTCGGCGTCGGCTACTTCGCGGCCTTCGCCGAGTTCGTCTCCATCGGGCGGCTTCACACCAACTATGACCCGAGGTTGAACGGCATCTGGGAGCGGGTAATCATATTGTCGGACTCCATCGACCTGTTCATCGATTTTCAGGAGAATGACATCGCCGCCAATGTGGAGCTGCGTTTCGTCACCGCTCCGTTCGAGGTCTATTTCATGACCCTCTATGACACGGGCTTCCCAGGCGACTCGCTCGAAGCGGCCAAGACGATCCTAGTGCCGCGTGTGCTCTGGCCGGAGAAGCCGCTGTTCGCCCCCGGAAACGAGTTCGACCTGATCTTCCGGGGCCACCTGACGGAGAACAACCTCGCCGTGGGCTTCATCGCCGAGGGATACTGGAACTATGGCTGGTTCGGTGTGCTGATCGTGTCGCTGGTGGCAGGAGTGCAGATCGGCTGGTTCACCCGCAAGTGGCTGCTCTTCACCGAGCATGGCGTCTGGCATATTGGCATATTCATCCTCGCGCCGCTTGTGGTCTATCAGGCGGCCTGGGCGGAGGTGAACTTCGTTGGCGGCTATGTCGGCGGCACCGTGCGGTTCATCCTGATCATCATGTTCATAGACATCATGGCCCGGCTGGTGCTCTCGTATCAGAGGTCGCAGCTCCGGGTTTGAGATGTGCGGCCGGTGGGCAGTCAGATGCTGATGGCGTCCATACGCTTGGCGAGCTCCAGGTCCTTGTCCGTCAGTCCGCCCGTGTCGTGGGTGGTCAGCCGGACTTCCACGCGGTTGTAGACGTTGAACCATTCAGGGTGGTGATCTATCGCCTCGGCCTCAAAGCCCGCGCGCAGCATCCAGGCCATGGCGTGCCGGAAGTTCGTGAATTTGTACGTCTTCGAGATCGCTTTCCCGTCCTCGCTCGTGGTCCAGCCTGTTGCCGACAGATCCTGGGTCAACTCGGTCATGCGCGGTCTCCTTGTTCCAACTGCGGCCCGCTCTCGGCCCAGCGTTCGGCATTGTCCCTGATCGCGGCTGCCCGATCTGCCACAGGAGGGTGGCTCGCCAGCCAGGACGCGCCCATGCTCGCCCCCGGCACCAACGCGGGCAGCTTCTCCAGCATCGCTGCCTGATGTTCTGCACCTAGGCCGGAGCGCACCATCAGCGCCGTGGCATACGCGTCCGCCTCGAATTCGTCCCGGCGCGAAAGGCTTGCGGTCAGGAAGTTCAGGACCCAATGCACCACGTGCCCGCCGAAGACGGGAATGATCCTTGCGAGCACGTTGCCCAGCACCATCTGTGCGGCCTGCCGTCCTGCGACCTCGACCATGCGCCGTTTCATATGCCCGAGCGCGAGGTGCCCCATCTCATGGGCCGCCACGGAGGCGACCTCCCGCGCACTCACATCGCCCGAGCGGAACACGTCCAGCAGCCCTTGCGTGATGTAGATGTCGCCCGTCCCCGTGGCGAGCCCGTTGATGTTCCGGTCCGGCAGCACGCGGATCTCCACATGCTCGACCCCGGCTGCATCCGCCAGCTTCCCGATCAGCGCCTCCAACTGGTCATTGGCCAGGGGCCGCGAGCCCTGACGCAGTGCGGTGCCGGATGCCTGATTCTGTAGACGCATCCAAAAGAAAAGGCCGCCGACCAGCAGCAGGGGGAGAAGCAGTTTCATCATGCGCGAGATATAGGGCGTGCAATGGCCCGCGTCACCGGCTCATCGCAGCCAAGCCGCATATTCGGGGTGCGTTTTGGCCATATCGTCGTAGAGCCAGACCATGCGGTCCAGAAACCACATCTTCGGCCCATGGTCAGCACCAGTCCCAGCAGCAGCCAAGCGAGGTCCAGCGTCGCCAGCCCCCATATCAGCGGCGGGAGCCCGAGTGCAGGCAGCACTGCCAGCAGCATCGCCCAGACCGCGTGATGGTGCGGGATAGGGATCTCTGCGCGCGCGAGCCAGACCCGCTCGCCCATGACCGACCGGCTGGCCCAGCCACGGGTCGAGGCGGGCGGCGGGAACGCTCGAGGGTTCACCCAGGTCCACAACGTCAGTGCCCCGATTGGTGCCAGACACCACCAACCGATCCAGATACGGGCCCAGACCGCGAGGCAAAGCAACGGCAGAATAGGTACCCTCGTCCAGCACGACCACGGGTTCGCATGGCGCTCCCAGACCGTGTCCGTCATGGCGAAGGCTTTGGCAATCGCCTGCATATCCTTGTCTCCCGTGGAACGGTGTTTTCCGGACAGCCTACTCGTACGTCCATGCCGGGAACATAAGTATCGATCCAACGCAATGTGAGAGAGGATCCGTTCGATGACCCCGTCAGTTCCGGCCCCAAAACCCGCATCCACCGCCGTTTCGGTGGGGCATGTCCACCTGAGAGTCGCTGATCTCGAGCGCTCGATCGCGTTCTATTCAGGTGTGCTTGGGTTGGACGTAATGCAGAAGTTCGGGGAGGAGGCGGCCTTTCTGTCGGCAGGCGGTTATCACCACCATCTCGGTCTGAATACCTGGGAGAGCAAGGGCGGCACGCCCCCGCCAGCGGGCCACACCGGCCTCTACCACACGGCATTCCTCTACCCGACACGGGCGGACCTGGCCGATGCGGTGCGCCGCGTCCTGTCGGCAGGCTACAGGATCGCCGGAAAGGCTGACCACGGGGTCAGCGAGGCGGTCTACCTCAACGACCCGGACGGCAACGGGGTGGAGCTCTACTGGGACAAACCGCGCCAAGCATGGCCCGTCGACCGTGACGGCAAGCTCGCCATGGTCAACGCGCCTCTGGATCTGGATGCCCTGCAGACCGAAGCGTCCTAGAGCCGAACGCGATCAGACTGAAACAGTCCGATTGGATTCCACGAAAGACGGACGCGGCACTTGGTGGCGCCGCGCACCCTGATTGGCTCAATCACGGCGGACAAGGTTTCATTTCGCGACCGGCGTTGCCTGGCTCATGGCGCCGATCCGCGATCCCGCCCGGGCAGCGTCCACAAGATCCGCCTCGGAGAACTCGACATAGTAGTTCTGCCCTGCTTTGGCCTGGAAGCTCAGCACTTCCTCGAAATCGCCGAGTTCCTGCAGCAGACGCAGGGCGACAAAGCCCCAGGGCGCGGTCTGGCGGAACTCTATCGAGACAGGCCCCGGCGCAACCTCGTGGGCGTAGTATTCGCCGATATCCAGCGCGACCACGTAGGTCCCGTTGACGCCGACATGGTCCGTATTGCCGCCGCCCACCACTGTGGATGGCCGGAAGAGCCAGATCACCGCCTTGTCGGGCGGCGCGGCCGGCGCCGTGAACTCGGGGCCGCCAGCGGAACAGGCGTTCAGCACGGATACTAAAAGCAGAGACAAGACAAATCTGGGCATGGTTCCCTCCATTCTCTTGTGGGGGAATCATCTCACGTCAGGCGCAAGCTGTCGATTAGGCGGGTTTCAGAACACCGCGTGATCGC
>JBCDID010000154.1:0-8165 GCA_038749355.1 Pseudomonadota bacterium
ATGGCCCTGAGTTCGTCGCCAAGGCCGTACGGGACTGGATCGGCACCGTAGGCGCGAAGACCGCCTTCATCGAACCGGGAGTTTGGCGAGGCGGCAGCGCAGACTGAAGCTGACCAGATTGTCGCGCTGCTGTTGTCAAACCCCAACCTGTCGGACGGCAACGCGGTCTACTCCACCACACGCGGCAACCTCGCAAGCACTGCAAGCGGGATCACGATCACGGCCCTGAGCGATGCACGGCAGGCGATGCGACTGCGGAAGGGCTTGGACGGTGTGACACTGATCAACGCAGAGCCGCGCTACATGGTCGTCGGGGCGGATCGTGAGACCGAGGCACAGGAGATCCTCGCCAGCATCACCCCGAACACTACGGGCGATGTGAACGTGTTCTCTGGCAGCTTCACGCTGCTGGTGGAGCCGCGCATTCAGGACGGTTCGTGGTTCTTGTTCGCGGATCCGGGTCGACTGCCGGTGATGCAATACAGCTATCTCGAAAGCGCGCCGGGCGTTCAAGTCGAACAGATGGAGCAGTGGAACACGCTGGGCACGTCCTATCGGGCGTGGCTGGATTTCGGCTCCGGCTTCATCGACTGGCGCGGAGCCCACAAGAACGAGGTCTCTTGATGGCGCTCTCCGTAGCTCAGTTACAGGGCCTCAGGGACGCGCTGGAGACGGCGCGGTACCGGGGCGTGCCCGAGGTCGAGTACGACGGCGAGCGCATTGCCTACAAGTCTGAGAACGACATGCGCCAAGCCCTGGCTGATCTGGACAGACAGATAGCGGCGCTCACATCCGAGCGCCGTGCCACCGACATTCGTTTCACATACTCGAAAGGTCTCTGACCATGAAGAACTACATCCAACCGGGAATGACTGTCCCACTCACTGCCCCTGCCGCTATCTCCTCCGGTGATGGTGTGCTGGTAGGAAGCTTGTTGGGCATTGCCGCCTCTGACGCAGCCTCCGGTGCCTCCGTCGAGGTGCAGGTTGAGGGAGTCTTTGAGATACCCAAAGCTGCTGACGACATCACACAAGGCGACGCCCTGTACTGGGATGATAGCGCCAAGAACATGACCACCGCGTCCAGCGGGAACACAGAGGTTGGCAAGGCCATCCGCGCGGCGGGCACGGGTGCAAGCGTCGTGCTTGTAAGGCTCAACGGATGGGCATGGGCACCTCTGCATGCCGTAGCGTCCAGCGGCATGTGTCCTAGCCATAGCCCTCCGCCTTCCTCCTTGGGGCGGAAGGCGTTCAAGACAGGAGACCACTTGAGCAATCGCAGCCCGCAAACGAACGCGAAGAACACTGCTGCAGCACTCCTGCAGGCGGCGCGCGATGCTGGACGGGCGCGGCCCAAGTTCGAGATCAAGCCTGATGGTAGCATCACGCTGGATGCGGGAATGCACGAGGGCGAAGACGATGACGACTTCCTGAGCGCAGATCTTCGGATGAGCAAATGACCAAGAAGGCGTTCCCCAAGTACGTCTACGAAGACCGGGGTTACGTGCGGTTCATTCGTCGATCACGCGGCCAGTCGATCATGATGAAGGAAGAACCCGGCACGCCTGAATTCTGGGAACACTACAACAGATTGCTGAAGGGCAGGGAGCCCATCCCGTCCAAGCGCACCTTCGAGGCACTGGCCCTGAGTTACTTCGAGAGCGATGCGCACAAGAAGCTGAAGTCGCGCACCAAGGCCGACTATCGGAAGTACATCGAACACATTCGGAAAATCTGGGGCGACAATGATCCTGCGAAAGTCGAGACCCGCCACATCTATGAACTCCACCAGGCAAACGCGGAACGCTGGCGGCAGGCCGATTATCTGGTTCAGGTTCTGGTCGTCCTCTTTAATCATGTGCGCTTGATAGGCTTCATCAAGAAAGAACACAGCAACCCTGCGCACGGGGTGCCCTTGTTCAAGAGGCGTGGTGACGGCTGGCTTCCCTGGCCTCAGGACATGCGGGGCGAGTTCGAGGCGGCAGCGACGCCACGCGCACGTCTGATAGACGAGCTTTGCATCGGAACTGGTCAACGTATTGGTGACGTGATCACCATGCGCTGGAATCACATCACCGATGATGCCTGGGACATGACTCAGGGTAAGACGGACAAGCCCTTGTGGATACCGCTCACTGACCGGCTTAAGGCCTATCTGGCGACAGTTGAGAAGAGGGGCCTCACCGTGATCACAGACAGGGCAGGACGTCCTGCCTCATATCGCGCTGTCGCAGACGAAATGCGCAAGATCAAGGCAAGCATGACGCATCCCGAGGCGTCACGTTCCGTCACACACGGGCTAAGGAAGAACGCGACAATCGAACTTTACTTGGCCGGGTGCGACGACGAAATGGTGAAGGCAGTCACCGGTCACTCAGGCGTAGAGATGCTGAAAAGATATGGAGGTCAGATCAGGCAGATTGAACTGGCAAAGCGGGCGCAAGAGGCCCAGAATCGCATGGAACGGAACAAGCCTGGAACGTGAAAGTTTCAAAGGTCGTTTCAATAATCGAACAGGAGAAACAAGCAAGTGACGCAAGTGCTTGAAATCATTGGAGGCGACGGCCGGAATCGAACCGGCGTACACGGATTTGCAATCCGCTGCGTCACCACTCCGCCACGTCGCCCCGGGCTCGCGTGATCGCTGAGGAGCCCCGTCTAATCCTGGGTCTCTACGAATGCAAGCTAGAAGGCCGTCTGTTTGTATGGCAACGCGCTTTCTTGCGCGCCCCCCGGCATTGTGGCATGGAAGCGGCGCTGGTTGATGATAGGAGTGGTTCAGCACCATGATGGATTATGCGGAAGCACGTAAGGCGATGGTGGATTGCCAGGTGCGACCCTCCGATGTGACCAGCTATGCCATCATCGAAGCGATGCTTGAGGTGCCGAGAGAAGAGTTCGTGCCTGCATCCCGTCAGGCTGTCGCCTACGCCGAGGCGGATATCACGCTGGATGGTGGGCGCGAGGTGGCTGCTCCACGGACCTTTGCCAAGATGCTTGAGGCGGCCTCCATCGGCGCGGATGATCTGGTGTTGGATGTGAACCCTGGGCTCGGCTATTCGACGGCCGTGCTTGCGAAGTTGGCGGGTGCAGTTGTAGCCGCCGAGCCGGATGTGGCCCTCGCGGGTAAACTCCAGGCGACTGTTGCCGAGATGGACATCGACAACGTCGTAGTCGCAGAAGACGAAGGACCGGGCGATCCGGCGAACGGCCCTTATGACGTGATTTTCGTGAACACGGGGGTCGAGGAGATCCCTGCAGCCCTTACGGACCAGCTTAAAGACGGTGGCCGGCTTGTCGCGATTTTCATGGATGGACCCTCAGGGCAGTGCCGTGTTCAAATCCGTGCCGGAAACGAGCTCTCCAGCCGCTATATGTTTGACGCGACGGCCAAGGTGCTAGATGGTTACCATCGCGCAGTAGAGTTTTCTCTCTGAGCATTGGGAACGAACGGGTTTTCGTAATGGGCAGGGAAAGAGTATGAGGGCAGTCAGGAACCGAAACGGCCTCGCGCGCGCGATCGTGGTGGCGGCATGCAGTCTAAGCGTAGGCGGCGTTGCGAGTGCCGAGACCTTGGCCGATGCCCTGGTCATGGCCTACAATAACAGCCCGGAGTTGTCTTCGCAGCAGGCGAATGTACGAGTGCTCTCGGAACAGGCCGTGCAGGCTGCTGCGGGCGGCCGCGTCACGGTGCAGGGAACCATCAACCTCACGGCTCAGTTTCTGGACCTCGAGCGGTTCATATTTCCTACGACCCTGCAGCTCGACGTTACACAGCCACTCTACACTGGCGGGCAAGTTGAGAACGCGACCGAAGCGGCCGAGACACGGATCACGGCCGAAGAAGCCCGATTGATCGCGACTGAACAAAACGTGCTTCTGAACACGGTGGCCTCGTACATGGATGTGCGCCGTGACCAGACTTTGGTCTCGCTGGGTCGCAACAACGTGCGGGTGATCAATGAACAGCTTCGCGCGGCGCGTGAGAGGTTCGACGTGGGTGAGGTGACCCGAACTGACGTCGCACAGGCCGAGTCGCGGCTGGCTGCGGCCCGGAGCTCGCTCGCAGCGGCGCGCGGACAGTTAGAGTTGTCTAGGGAATCCTATCGCCGTTTTGTTGGTGACTACCCGGGCCGCCTGGCCCCGCCGCCGCCATTGCCAGATCTGCCGAAGGACTTGGACGAGGCCATCGCGATCACAATGACCGACGAGCCCAATGTCCGTGCCGCCCGCTTGGAACGCGTGGCTGCAAGCTCAGACGTGCGTTCGGCCATTGGCGCGCTTTTGCCTCAGGTGAACCTGCTCGGCCAGGTGCAGCATACGGATACGCTGCAGGTGCCTCTGGACGGCGATACCGACGCAGCCCTTGGCGTGCAGATCGTGATACCTTTCTACAGTGGCGGCTTCAACTTCTCGAACGTGCGGGAAGCTCAGGCCCAGGTAGACGCGCGCGAGGCGGACATCGAGACAGCGACCCGCAACGCTGCCCAGGCTGCGGGCAACGCGTGGGCGGACCTGAAAGTGGCGCGCTCTTCGATCAAGGCCGGTAGGCTTCAGGTACGCGCAGCGCAGATCGCCTTCGAAGGTGTGCAGGAAGAAGCCAAAGTCGGTGCCCGGACCACGCTTGACGTGCTGGACGCGGAACAGGAGCTTTTGGACGCCCGCGGTGACCTTGCGACCGCACGGCGTGACGAATACGTCGCCGCTTACAGCGTGCTGTTCGCCGTCGGCAAGCTCACCACCAACCATCTCGGGCTCGATCTCGGCGACATCCAGTCGGTGACGAGCTACTACGACACGGTCAAGGACAAGAGTTTCGGTTACACGTCGGACGACGACACGGTTTGGTCTCTGTCCTACCGGCCATAGCTTGAACAGGCTCACCGGACTGTGCGAAAAGGGATCGGGAGCCAGAACACAACAAGAGGCATTGAGTGAAATGAGCGACACCGACGAGCGTAAGTCGATGGATGACGTGCTCGCGTCCATTCGCCGGATCGTGCGGTCCGAGAAGGATCCCGAACCCGCGGTCGCGGTGCCCGAGGCCGAAGAGCGACCGGTGATGGGTCCAGCTGAAGGCGGTGAGGACGTGCCGCTGGAACTTACTGCAGAGATGCGGACCGACGAGGCTCCTGAGACGACCGCGGCATCGCCCGTGATGGACACTGCGGTTGGCGCAATGGCTGGCGCTGCCGCGGCGGCAGCACCGTCGTTGGACATGGATCAGATTAAGGACATGGTGCGTCAGGTCGTGATGGAGCAACTTTCGGGAGAGCAGGGCGGTGCTCTGGTCAAGAACATCCTTCGAGAAGAACTGATGTCGGGTGAGATCGGGTCCAACATGTCCCAGAATGTTATGGCGCTGATCCAGGCCGAAGTGGGTAAAGCCCTCAAGAGCTAAAGCGGCTGGGCGATCGTACAGCGCCGGCTGCGAGGCGCTTCCCCGGATAAATTCAGGGATGCTTAAGCATCAGGAAAGATCCCAAGGGTTGCCAGGCTAGATGCCGCGCAACTCCGCGAGGATAGCTTCAGCCGCAGCGCGTGGATCCGTTGCCGAATTGACCGGTCGTCCCACAACGATGTGGTCTGCGCCCGCACCGATAGCATCCGCAGGCGTGGCCACGCGCTTCTGGTCGCCCAATGCCGCACCTGCAGGCCTGACCCCGGGTGTGACGATCAGTCGGCCCTCGGCCTCGGGTAGCACCCGGATCAGCGCAGCCTCGTGGGGCGACGAGATCACGCCATCGGCGCCCGCAGCCAAGGCGCGGCGCGCGCGCTCAACCGTTAGCCCGCGCACGTCCCCGTCCCGGATCAGCATCTCATCGAGATCGCCCCTGTCCAGCGAAGTCAGGATACTCACCCCAAGGATCTTCATGTTACTGTCGCCCCGTCCCCGAACCGCGGCTCGCACCACATGCGGGTCGCCGTGCACCGTAAGGAAGTCTAGGTCGAACTGTGCAAGCCCGCGCACCGCGGCCTCGACGGTGTTGCCGATGTCAAAGAGCTTCATGTCCAGGAAGATGCGCTTGCCCGCATCCTTTAACTCATTGGCCAGCGCTAGACCGCCACCAGTCAGCATGCCCAATCCGATTTTGTAGAATGAGACCGCGTCGCCCAACCGATCAGCAAGCTCTGCTCCAGCCAACGCGTTGGGCACATCGAGTGCGACGATCAGGCGATCATCCGATGCGGAGGGTAGGCGTTCGGCAGTCGCGGTCGCAACGGTCATGGGGCACTCCTTGTTGTGGGGTGCGCGCCGGATACCACAATTTGCGTGGGCTGGCTATTGCGGCGTCACGGGAATGACCAATGGCACGCGGACATCTGAGTCTGGACCGCCGACCCCCGGCGGTAACTCCAAGGGGATCAATACTTCGACCGCGTCGGCATCGGGCACCGGGTACAAAGGGTCCGCGCCCATGCGCGTGCGCAATTCCGCCAACGTGGTTTCCAACCTGTCCTTGCGCAGGCGGGCCGCCTCCAATCCGCACAGTGCTTCCTGCACCGGTGCGCCTCTGCCCGAGACTTCGCACGCGCTGGCTGCCGCCAATCTCCACGCATCCTGTGACCGCCGCAATCCACGCTCGAACGCCTGGAGCTCCGGGCCAGTCGCTGCCTGTAGATCCGAGGTCGCCATGGCGATCCGCGCGTCCATATGATCCGCGATCTGGGCTGCGGCATGATCAATACAGGCTGACAGAGCCTGCTCCAACCGCTCCACCCGGCATTCGCGCGGCAACATCGCGCGGTCCTGCGCCCATGAAGCAACAGGCCAGAGAACCAGCAAAACCAGAGCAATACGCATGGAAACAGCTATTCACTGCCCGGTATCCACCATCTGAATCGCAGCACCAGCCCGCGCCGTCTTGCGAGAACGTTGCATAAACACCACATGCGTTAAGGACGTGCCGATCCGGGCGTCCACACATGGAAGACGCCGCGCGGGCGGGCCATATGGACGCGGGCGGGCGGGCTGAAGGAGACGACACATGAACTTGGAAAAGTTCACCGACCGCGCGCGCGGGCTGGTCCAGGCAAGCCAGCAAATCGCGCTGCGCGAGGAGCATCAGCGGCTCACGCCCGAACACATCCTCAAGGCGTTGCTTGACGATAGTGACGGGTTGTCGCGGAACCTGATCGGCGCCGCTGGCGGTGACGTTGCTGCTGCCGAGGCTTGTACAGACGCGGCATTGGCGCGGATGCCCAAGGTCTCAGGTGCTGAGGGCCAGATCTATCTCGACCCATCCGTCGCGCGTCTGATGGACGAGGCACAAAAGATCTCCGAAAAGGCGGGTGACACGTTCGTGACCGCCGAGCGGCTGCTGATGGCGGTTGCCATGGCCAAGGGAACCGAGGCTGCGAAGATCCTCGAGAGCGCGGGTGTCCGGCCACAGACCTTGAACTCTGCTATTGAAGACCTGCGCAAGGGACGAACAGCCGATACCGCATCGGCGGAGGAAGGCTACGAGGCGCTGAAACGCTTTGCCCGTGACCTGACCGAGGCTGCGCGCGACGGCAAGATCGACCCGATCATCGGCCGGGACGAGGAGATCCGGCGTTGTATCCAGATCCTCTCGCGCCGCACAAAGAACAACCCTGTCGTGATCGGAGAGCCGGGTGTCGGCAAGACCGCCATCGCCGAGGGGCTCGCCATGCGCATCGTCAATGGCGACGTGCCGGAGAGCCTGCAGGACAAGCAACTCATGGCCCTCGACATGGGCGCGCTGATCGCGGGGGCGAAGTATCGCGGTGAGTTCGAGGAGCGACTCAAGTCCGTGCTGAACGAGGTCACGGCGGCTGCGGGTGGCGTGGTGCTCTTCATTGACGAGATGCACACGCTGGTGGGGGCAGGGAAAGGCGAGGGGTCTATGGATGCCTCGAACCTGCTGAAACCGGCGCTGGCGCGGGGCGAGTTGCACTGCATCGGCGCGACGACCCTAGACGAATACCGCCAGCATGTTGAGAAGGACGCGGCCCTGGCGCGGCGCTTCCAGCCCGTCGTCATTGCCGAACCGACGGTCGAGGACACGATCTCGATCCTGCGCGGGATCAAGGAGAAGTACGAGGTGCACCACGGCGTGCGCATCTCCGACCGTTCGCTGGTGGCGGCGGCGACTTTGTCGAACCGCTACATCGCCGACCGGTTCCTGCCTGACAAGGCGATCG
>JBCDID010000155.1:0-8133 GCA_038749355.1 Pseudomonadota bacterium
CAGATGGGCCCCCGCGCGATCGACCGCAGCAGCTGGGACTGGGAGGAGGTCGAGTGCAACCCGTTCTGGACCCCGGACCCTGTCGCGGCTTCCGATTGGGCCGAATACCTGGATGAGCTGCGTCGGTCCGGCAACTCGGTCGGCGCCGTGATCGAAGTGGTGGCCTCGGGCGTGCCTGTCGGGCTGGGCGCCCCCATCTACGGCAAGCTGGACACGGATCTCGCGGCGGCCATGATGTCCATCAACGCGGTCAAGGGTGTCGAGATCGGCGACGGGTTCGCCGCGGCAGCGCTGACTGGCGTCGAGAATGCCGACGAGATGCGCGCCGCTGAGAGCAGTCCGCGGTTCGAGAGCAATCACGCGGGCGGGATCGTCGGCGGGATCTCGACCGGCCAGGATGTGGTGGTGCGGTTCGCGGTGAAGCCGACAAGCTCGATCCTGACGCCGCGCGCCACCGTCGACAAGGCGGGTCGCGAAACCGAGATCGTCACCAAGGGGCGGCATGATCCGTGCGTCGGCATCCGAGCGGTTCCAGTTGGCGAGGCGATGATGGCCTGCGTGCTGCTCGACCATCTGCTGCTGCACCGGGGGCATGTCGGCGAGAACCAGGGCCAGGTGGGCCCGGCCGAGTAAACGGACTTTTCGCTGGTCGCGAAAAGGCGCCTTGCGCGGCGCCTGGCACAGTCGTTCCGGGTCGATCAGACGCCGTAATAGGTGCAACCCTCACCGCAGGTCCCGCGCCGCACGGTCACCGAATAGAGCGACGGCAGATCGGCCTGGGCGCGGTTCCAGATATACCGCGTGATGTTCTCCAGCGTTGGCAGCCCGAGCTCCTCGATCGCGTTCAGATAGGCGTGGTCGAGCGTCTTCCGGATAGGCTCCAGCGCTGCCTCCACCTCTGCAAAGTCGTGCAGCCAGCCGGTTTCCGGGTCCGGAGTGCCGCGCAAGAGGACGCAGGCGTGGAAGGAGTGTCCGTGCAGATTGGCATAAGGATGACCCGGTGCCACATTGGCGCCGAGCTGGTGGGCTGCCTCGAATGTGAATTCCTTGAAGATCTCGATCATCGCCCGCGCCTCATCATCGGGCGCGCCGTTTGTCATGAAATCTGCCGTCGGTCAATATGACAGGTCGTCAGGGGATCCCGAGCGATTTGTGCGTCTGGACCGAGAGCTTCCATCTCGGGTCCGCCTTGCAATAGGCGATGGCATCCTCCGTGTTCTGCGCGTGCTTGGGATTGTCCATTGGTTGGAGCAGGTGGTGCGCGAATGCGAGGTCCACGAACCGGTCCGGCATGGCCTCGGGCTGCGGGAAGACCAGCTTGAGCTCGTCGCCCTCGGTCTGGACAATCGGGGCTGAGGATTTCGGGCTGACGCAGATCCAGTCGAGCCCGGGGGGTGCGGCGATCGTGCCATTGGTCTCGACGGCGATCTCGAACTGCTCCGCATGCAGGGCTTCGATCAGCGCAGGGTCCAGTTGCAACAGCGGCTCGCCGCCCGTGCAGACCACGAACCGGTTCGGCCCGTTTTCGGGCCAATGCGCAGCGATCGTGCCTGCGAGCGTCTCGGCCGTGCGGAACTTGCCACCGCCCTGGCCATCCGTCCCGACGAAGTCCGTGTCGCAGAACGTGCAGATCGAGGACTGGCGGTCCTTTTCCCGGCCCGACCAGAGATTGCAGCCTGTGAACCGGCAAAAGACGGCTGGGCGGCCCGCATGCACGCCTTCCCCTTGCAGGGTATAGAAGATTTCCTTGACCGAATAGGTCATACGTCTCCGCGTCCCACTGGCCGGGTTCGGCCCTCGTTCTAACTGTTCGACTGCCACCGTCGCCAACCATCGGCGCGCAGTTCGCATGCGGGGCAGGCATCGCAGCCATAGCCCCACGGATGCCGCTTCGAGCGGTCGCCGAGATAGCACGAGTGCGTCGCCTCGATAAAGAGATCCACCAGCGGGGTGCCGCCCAGTGCCTCCGCCATCTCCCAAGTGCCGGCCTTGTCCACGAACATCAGCGGCGTGTGTAGCACCAGCCGCGTCTCCATGCCGAGATTCAGTGCCGCTTGCAACGCCTTGATCGTGTCATCGCGACAGTCCGGATAGCCCGAATAGTCGGTCTCGCAGACGCCAGTGACGATGTGTTTGATCCCGCGCCGGTAGGCCAGCGCGCCCGCGAATGTCAGGAACAGCAGGTTCCGGCCCGGGACGAACGTCGTTGGCAGGCCGTTCTCGCCCATCTCGATCTCGACATCCGCTGTCATCGCAGTCGTGCCGATCTGCCCAAGCGTCGGCACATCGAGCACCGTATCCTGGCCCAGCCGGTTGCCCCATTCGAAGTCGCGCAGCCCCGCGCGCACTGCCGCACGCTGCTCCAGCTCCACCCGGTGGCGTTGTCCGTAGTCGAAACCTAAAGTCTCCACATGACCGAACCGCTCCAGTGCCCAGGCGAGACAGGTCGCACTGTCCTGGCCGCCCGAGAAAAGCACCAGTGCCTTGTCGGCGGGGCTGGTCACAGAGGTCAGCCTTCCATCCGGCGGATCATCGGGCCGGCTAAAGCACCGCCCAGCACGTGTACGTGCAGATGCGGCACTTCCTGCACGCCGTCCTGGCCGGTGTTCGCGATCAGCCGAAACCCATTGCCGCCCACAGCCTCCGCCACGCCGGTCTTGCGCGCGACCTGGCCGACTGTGCGGCTGAAGTCCGCAACCTCTGCATCCGAGGCCTCCGCCGTGAAGTGATCCCAGTTCACGTAAGGCCCTTTCGGGATCACCAGCACGTGCACAGGGCGCTGGGGCTGAATGTCCTCGAAGGCCAGAGAATGTTCGGTCTCCAGCACCGTCTTGTTCGGGATCTCTCCCCGCAGGATCTTCGCGAAGATGTTCTGATCATCATAGGTGTAGCTCATCGCTGCCCCGTTACTGCTGGTATTTCTCGATCTCGCGGGCCACCGCGTCGGCCCGGTTGCGCGTCACCCGCAGGAAATGCCCCAATTCGGTGACATTGTCATCCCGCGGCCGTTCCAGATTGTTCGCAAAGACGCGACCTCGGAACCGATCACGTAGGTCGCGCGCCGTGGCGTTGAACTCATGGCGGAGGGCAGAGATGGCCTCGCGCTGCTCAAAGCTCCCGCTATTAGACGATATCAGCCCGGTGCGCAGCGCATGATCGCGCAGATGCGCTTCGGAAAGCGGGCGGTCCACAAGCAGAATGCGCACCTCTCCTGCCAGACCCGCCACGTCATCAATCACCTCGAGACGCCCCGGTTGGTTGGCGAGAACCAGCTTGTCGGTGCCCAGCACATCAAAAACAAGGTTCAGGAAAGCATGGCGATGTTCGTTGCGCTTGTAGAGACCGCGTTCCAGATTTCCGAGTTCCAGTCCCAGATCCCTGTCTTCATCGAAAACATATCCGAGATGCGGCAGGTTCAGCGCTCCGGCCGCCGCAAGCTCCACGGCTTTGCCCACATGCCAGAGCTTTGCGGATACGATGAGCACTTCCGCACTGCGTCGCGACTGGATAGCGCGCTCCCAAAAGCGCCGCCTGTAGCGCCGTCCACCCCGTCCCCGGCCCGCGAGGTAGGTGTAAAGATCCGGGCCCGATCCTCCTTCCGGGGACTTTGCCTCCCAGTTGGCGAACCCCTCCAGGAGTTCCGCGTGCATCGCAGTCGCATGGGCCGAGATCTTCCGGGCGAACGGTTGGTCCTGCGATCGAAGGAAACCGACATGATCGGCCTGGAAAACCACAGGCATCCCATAATCCGAGAAGAGCAGGCTTGTCGGCGGGCGCCCAGAGATCTCTTCGGCCGGCACGACCTTGCGCACCAGTGTCTGAATGAACGTCTCATCCGGGATCCAGGTGGTGCGGAAGAACCGAGGAATGTCGCGCCGCGCCCGCAGGAGTTCCATGATCTTCTCGATTGTCCCGGCTCTGAGCGCCCACCATTGAGACCCGATCCGGATTGGCAGGTCTACCGGCAGTGGACGCTCCAGTTTCAAACGTCGTTGCATGTTGAGCGAGGTGTAGAACCACCACTTCCGGCCGCGTTCATTGAACAAGTGGCGATAGACAAGCCGGTCGCGCTTCAGCCCGGTCTTGATCCAGTCCGTGTCGAAGAAGTCGTGTGTCTCGATATGGTCCGTATGATCCGTCAAGAACCGGTCGATATAGCCGCGCGATTTGGTGGGCAGACAGTCGCCGGAGACTAGGAAATAGTGGGTGATGTCCTGAAAACCCGCCCGGGCCGCGTCGATCAGGTTGAGTGTCGCCTGGCAAAGCGAGTACTCTCCCCACCCGCATTTGACACGGCGAGCAAACGTGACACCTGCCGCGTCTTTCAGCCCGTCCCGAATGGCGGCAAACTGCGCTCGCGGCATGCGCGTATCCACGTGCACGGCCACGCAATCGCCATGCACCGTCAGCGCGCGGGCCTGTTGCACGACCCTCGCCGGGTCCTTGTGCACCAACAATAGGAACGCAATCTTCGCCATTCTGGCCTATATCTGCCTGCCGCTCGCCGTGCCCGCAGGGATGCCGCAAGCACGTGCGCCGCGCAAGATGCAAGGGTGAGGTTAATGCTTCGCAAGCTTGACAGCGCGCCGGTTTCACTTTTGTAACCCATTAGCCCTAGTACGGGGCTGTGAGGAGCCGATGAACATGGAATACCCCGGGACCTGGGTGAACACATCGGGAAGCCTGATCTACCGGGTCGTTCCGAAATGCGCGTGCTCGACCATCGGGCAAGTTCTCTATCACGGCGATCATGGAACCTTTTACGAAGGCGACATCCACGACGCCAAGGAAGGTCTGTGGAAGTGGAACGGCAACGCCGACCGCGATCGCGCCCGTGAGGCGATCGTGACCGCTGTGCAGAACGGAGAGGCGCTCAGCTTCACCTGCGTGCGTAACCCTTACACCCGCATCCTCTCATGCTTTCTCGACAAGATCTGCGGCATCCAGCGCTCCGGCAACCGTTATCGCGGCGATATGGTGCCAATGATCTGCGAGCATTACGACATGGATATCGGGGCGCATCCCGATGACGCGTTCGACCAGATCAAGGCCTTCCGCAAGTTCCTGCTGTTCGTCCGCGACACCATCAAGTTCCGCCATCCCATGCACCCAGATATTCACTGGGCGCCCATGGCGGGGCATGCCTCGACTTTGGTGAACAATGGCGGGCGCTATGATCTCGTCTTCCCGACCGAGGCTTTCAACGACGGTATGAACGCAGTGTTGGACCGCGTTGCGTTGACGCATCGTGCGGTGCTGGAAGACCTGCCGCGGTTCAACGAGAGCGAGGGGCACGGCCCAAAACGCGCGCACCCGGTCGAAGACTATTTCGACGATCTCGCGCAGCACGTCATGCTGGACATCTACGGCACCGATTTCGAGGTGTTCAACTATGACCCCGTGCCGGGGCGTGGCGGGCCGGTCGCTCCGTTGGATGCTGCCGAGATCACTGCGAAGCTGAAGCGCTGAGCGGCCCCGTACCAAATTTATCTAGGATGGCCTTGCAATCTCCTCTAGGAGCAAACTAGAGGTGCCCCAGTCAAGCGCCACCCCCAGTCATCGCCACCCCGGTTCATTGAGCCGCACGGCTCCTATATCAGCGACCCCATGACCCGCGTCGTACACTTCCTGCTGCACGTTCCCAAATGCGCCGGTACCACCGTCGAGGGGCATTTTCGTGCACATTTGGGCGAGGGCTATATGTACGCGCCTCGCTGGGAGAACCCGCTGCGCAACATCCTTGGCAACCGCTATCCATCGCTCCGCGCCGACGATCTTGATCATGTCCACGCGGTCTCCGGCCATTCGCTCAGCACTGGTATGCGTGCGCTCTTTCCGGGTGCCGAGGTCCGGGAGGCCGTGTTACTGCGCGATCCGACTGGCTACCTGCTCAGCTTCTACAACTATCGCTGGACCCGGTACGATGAGGGCTGGGGCACCGAGCCACCGCCCTTCGAACGCTGGTACGCGGGTCAACGTCGCAACCCCATCTCGCGCTTCCTGATGAACCGCTACTTCGAGATCGGCGTGCCCGCGCTCTACTGTTTCTCCTCCGCCGACCGGTTGAGGTTCCTCGAACAACGCTTCGCCCGGTTTCACTTCGTGGGTAGCTACCGGATGGCGGACGAGATGATCGGCGGTATCAGCCGGGAGATGGGCTTGCCCGAGCACGTGGAAGCCCAGAACGTCACGCCAAAACGCAAGCTGATCGCGGCGGACCTGCCTGTGGCGCTCCGTCAGCGGATCGAGCGCGACAATGCGTTGGACCAGGCGCTTTTCGACCGCTGGGCCGACAGGGGCTGGCAGGGCGCGCCCGATGCCGATCCACCGGCGCTGCCCCGCACCGATCACGGCCGCTATTTCGCAGGCGACATCACGAGCGGTATCGTGAAGAAACTGATCTCCTGAACTGACCCGGCCTTACCGCGTGGCATCACCCATCGCGCGCTTTACGGTCAGAGACTGCAATCGCAGATCCCAGGCATAGTCCTTGGTCGCATCATCCAGAGTACCCAGGATGCTGCTGGACTGCGGCAGGGGTCTGAGCAGATCGTGGATCTCATGGTTCAGAGCCAGCATCGCACTATGCATGTCCACAGCCAGCTTCATGCGCAGTTCGGCGATATCCACATCAACTGCCGAGGCGGTGGCATTGCTGAATGAAACCGCTGCGTTTGACACGATATCCTGCTCCAGATAGCGCCGCGCGTCGTTGATGCTGTCGATCCGATCGATGATCGTATCCGCCGCGTCCCGGAAATCGGCGATCTGCGCCGCGACATACGGATCTTGCGCGGCCAGGTGGGCACGCCGCATCGCCGCGTCTTGTGCATTGTCGCTCATGCGTTGCGCAAAATCGGTTGCATCGTCCATCCGCTGTGCGAGAGCATCGGACTCGTTCAGAAACGCGGCCACTTCGCTGGTTTGATCGGCAAAATCACCGACCGGCTCAGCAAACAGGTCATCTTCCAGAAGTTTGGGCCGCTCCCCATCTGTCTCGGTCGCGATCAGCATCTCGGTCGCTGCCATCTGGCGGGCTTGGTTTTCCTTCAGCTCAAACGCATCACCAGCTTCGTCAAATGCGAACAAATCCATTCCCGTCTCCTGTCCAATTGTCAGGACAGGATGCTTGACACCGGGCGAGCGGTCTGTAGCGTCCGCTACATGCTCAGGCGGCGCGCGTGCTGGTCAAAGCGAGGAAGACTTCCTCCAGGTGCGGCTCCTCCGTGGCGATGTCCCGGATGGCGAGCCCTGCATCAGTTGCGCGCGCGAGAAGCTGCGGCGCCGTGATCCGGCTCCGCGAATAGGTGAGCGCCAGCAGGTCCGGCTCCCGCATCTCCGGCCTGATCTCGTCGCCGAAATCCGGGAGCGCACCGGGCGCCCCGTCCAACCTCAGCAGCAGCGTCTTGGCATCCAGCCGCCCCAACAGCGCAGGCGTGTCATCGCAGGCCACCACCTCCCCATGGTTGACGATGGCGATTCGGTCGCACATTGCCTCGGCCTCTTCCAGGTAATGCGTGGTGAGAATTATCGTTTTACCACAGGCATTTAGATCGCGTACATAGGCCCACAGCATCTGTCGCAACTCGATGTCCACGCCCGCTGTCGGTTCGTCCAGTACCAGCACCGCCGGGTTGTGGACCAGTGCCTTGGCAACAAGCAGCCGCCGCTGCATACCGCCGGACAGAGACCGCGAATAGGCGTGTGCCTTGTCCGACAGCCCGACCGCGTCGAGGATCTCGGCCGTGCGCCGCTCCGCCTTGGGCACGCCGTATAACCCCGCCTGCACCTCAAGTGCTTGAAAAGGCGTGAAAAATGCATCCAGGTTCAGCTCCTGAGGCACAACGCCGATGGCGGCCCGGGATTGCCTGGGGTTCACGTCCTGGTCGAACCCCCAGATCCGCACGTCGCCGGAGCTTTTCACGACCAGCCCGGCTAAAATATTGATAAATGTGGACTTTCCTGCCCCGTTCGGCCCGAGCAACCCAAAGACCGAGCCCGCCGGAATGTCCAAATCGACGCCCTTCAACGCCTCCTTCGGCGCCTGACCGGCCGCCCCATAGGTCTTTCGCAGACCCCTCACTTCAATCGCGTTCTCTGGCATGGCGCTGGGATCAACCCCGTCTGGCAAGC
>JBCDID010000156.1:0-8128 GCA_038749355.1 Pseudomonadota bacterium
ATGGAGATCGACATGCTCGATTTCGCCTTCGAGCCCGACGAGGTCACGTCGCGGTTGACCTGTCAGATGAAGGTGACTGCGGATCTGGATGGGCTGGTTCTGCAGCTTCCGGAGAAACAGATCTGATGCGCCGCCTGCCCGCACTCGCGATGATGCTCGCTGTAGGGTGGGTGTTCCAATCCACCTCTGGTGCGGCGGACGATCACGTGGTCTGGGGCTGCGAGGATGCGGGCTATACCGGCGAGACCCGGGAGTATTGGCACGCGGTGCTCGGAGACGACATCGAATACAAGACCCTTGTTTTGCGCGTGCCCAGCGGCGGCGGCAAGATCGAGGCGTCGCTGGAACTGCCCCCCGGCCAGGTCTTCGAGGATATCGCTCCGCGCTGTGGCGATCTTGACGGTGACGGGGTGGATGAGGTCGTGACCGTGATCTCGGATGCCATCGGCGGAGCACGATTGGCCGTGTTCTCGCCGACCCGGGGTCCGGTGGCCGAGACGCCACCCATAGGACAAGGCAACCGTTGGCTCGCCCCCATCGGGATCGGTGATCTGGACGGCGACGGTGTGAACGAGGTGGCTTATGTCGACCGTCCCCATCTGGCGGGTGTCCTACGGGTCTGGAAGCTGAAGGACGGCAAACTTGCCCAGATCGCAAGCGCCAGCCGCTTTTCCAACCACCGGATTGGTGAAGACTTTATCACGGGCGGCGTGCGCGACTGTGGTGACGGGGCGACACTTGTGTTACCAAATTTTGAATGGAGTGCGCTTATGCAGGTGCGCTTGCGCGGCGGTGATCTCGAGGCGAGAGAGATCATCGGGAACACCTCCCCCGACGCCGTGGCGCGCGCCCTTGAGTGCAACTGAGGAGATCGCATGACCCGCCCTTTGATCGGCATCCAGTGCAGCCACCACATGGCCGAGGACACCTACGAGGTGCAAATGACCGGCCGGCGCACGATTGACGCCGTGGGCGGGGTTGCCGGATGCCTGCCGCTGCTGATCCCCGGGCTGCCGGATGCGATTGATCTGCCGGATCTTTGTGCGACGCTGGACGGGATCGTGCTGACCGGGGGGCGCGCCAACGTGCATCCCGAGTTCTATGGCGAGGAACTGACCGAGGCGCATGGCGCCATGGACAAGGATCGCGACGAGCTTGCGCTGCCCCTGATCCGGGCTGCCGTGGACCTTGGAATTCCGATCCTCGGCCTGTGCCGCGGGATCCAGGAGATGAACGTGGCTTTTGGCGGTACGCTCTATCACGAGGTCGGCGACTTGCCGGGGCGGCATCGCCACCGCATGCCCAAGGGCTGTACGGATCATGAGGTGATCTTCGAGCTCCGCGAAGAGGTGCGGCTGCGCCCCGGTGGTGTGATGCACAATATGCTCGGGACCGAGACCATTATGACCAACTCGCTGCATGGGCAGGCTGTGAAGGACCCTGGCGAGCGTGTGGTGCTGGAAGGCTGGGCCAAGGACGAAACTATCGAGGCGATCTCGATCCAGGGCGCGCGCTCGTATGCGCTTGGGGTGCAGTGGCACGCCGAATACGAGGCCGCGAACGATCCGGTCAGCCAGGTGTTGTTCCGGGACCTGGGCGGTGCGGCACGTGCACGGCAGGCGCGACGCCGGAGCGCTTCTGCGGCCTGAGACAAGGGTGCATCAACGGCGGCAAGCCGCCGAAGGATGACACCCTACGCGGCGCTCGTGGCGAGATTTGCGTAGGGTGCATCCATGATGCACCGAGGCCCGTAGGGCTAAAGCCAGTCGCGCAGGATCGGGATCAGCGGGATATCCGCCTCGGGCATCGGGTAATCGCGCAGCTTGCTGGGCGCGACCCAGGCGAGGGACTGGCCCTCCTTCCCCTGCACGATTCCTTCCCACTTACGGCACGCGAAGAGTGGCATGAGCAGGTGGAAATCCTCATAGGAATGCGAAGCAAAGGTCAGGGGGGCCAGACAGCTTTCCCAGGTATTGATCCCCAGTTCCTCTTCCAGCTCACGGATCAGGCAGGCCTCCGGAGTCTCACCGGGCTCAACCTTGCCGCCGGGGAACTCCCAGAGCCCGGCCATGGATTTGCCCTCGGGCCTTTGCGCCAGCAGCACCCGCCCGTCCGGGTCGATCAGCGCCACCGCGGCCACCAGGACCATTTTCACGAGCGGTAGTCCGCGTTGATGGTGATGTACTGGTGCGTCAGGTCACAGGTCCAGACCGTCGCCTTGCCGGAGCCCACGCCCACATCCACGCCAATCTCAAGCTCGGCCTTCTTCATGTAGGCAGCACCCGCGTCCTCGGTGTAGCTCTCGGCCACCCAGCCGCGTTCGGCCACAACGATGTCGCCGAAGGTGATTCCGAGCCGATCCCTGTCCGCTTTCTCGCCGGACTTGCCCACCGCCATGACGATGCGACCCCAGTTCGGGTCTTCCCCGGCGAGAGCGGTCTTCACCAGAGGGGAGTTTGCGATTGCAAGCCCGATCCGCCGTGCGGCTCCGTCGTCCTCTGCCCCTATCACGGTGATAGCGGCCAGTTTCGAGGCCCCTTCACCGTCCTTCACCACTTGCAGGGCGAGGTCATGCATGACCTCCCGCAACGCGGTGCGGAATGCAGGCAGGCGGGGGTCCGAGGCGTCGTTGATCGGTGCCATCCCCGACGCGCCGGTTGCTCCGACCAGCAGAGTGTCCGAAGTCGAGGTGTCGCTGTCCACGGTGATCGCGTTGAAGGTCACGTCCGTCAGCGCGCTGACTTCGGCCTGCAGCACGGGCTGCGCGATGGCCGCATCCGTGAAAACGAACACTAGCATGGTCGCCATGTCGGGCGCGATCATGCCGGAGCCCTTGGCGAAGCCCATCACCGTGATGTCTGCCCCGTCGATCGCAGCCCTTGCAGACGCGCCCTTGGGGAACGTGTCCGTTGTCATGATCGCCCGAGCGGCGGGCTCGATGGCGCCGGACTCCAGTCCGGCCTTCAGTTCCTCCAGTTTGCCCGTGATCCGTTCGGCGGGCAGAGGCTCTCCGATCACGCCGGTCGAGGCCATGTAGACATTGGTCGGCGGAACACCCATGACCGCCCCTGTTGCGTCCATCACGGAGCCGACGGCATCGGCACCATTCCCGCCGGTGAACGCGTTGGCGTTGCCTGCATTGACGATGATGGCGAGGGGGCCGTCGCCGGTACCGCCCTCCGCGATCCGGTCCTCGCACCAGAGCACGGGTGCGGCGCGCGTAGCGGAGCGTGTGAACGTCCCGGCCATGACCGAGCCCGGCGCCAGCTCCGCGAGCATCACGTCCAGCCGTCCCGTCGTGTAGCGCACGCCTGCGTTCACCGCTGCAAATCGCACCCCCGGCACCTCGGGCAGGTCCGGGAACTCAGCAGGCGCGAAGGGGGATACCCCCGGGCGCTCGCCCATTTCGCGGCGCAGTTCCGTGATCTCGGCCTCAAGCCGCGCGATCTCTTCGCGGCAGGCGGCAATCCGGGCGGCAGGGTCGGCGGAGGACACGGGATTACTCGACGATCAGCGCGTCATTGCGGACCGCAGCATCCGGGATCTTGGCCTCAGGCTTGGCGATCGTGGCACTGCCGCGCAGTTCCTCGACCAGAACACGCTGGGCCTCTTCGGTGAGCTGCCCCACCAGTTGGTCACGGACGGCATCGATGGGCGGCACGGGCTGATCGCGCTTTTCTTCCAGCTTGATCAGGTGCCAGCCGAAGGGCGACTGCACGGGGTCGGACACGGCGCCCGTCTCCAGCGCGAAGGCGGCATCCGCAAACTCGGGCACCATCTGCTCATGGGAGAACCAGCCGAGATCGCCCCCGCGTGATGCGGTCCCGTCGGTGCCGTGCTCGGCCGCCAAAGCCGCGAAATCAGCACCCTCGTCGATCTTGGCCTTCAGGTCCTTGGCCGCGGCCTCGTCCTCGACGAGGATATGGGCGGCGCGCACCTCCTGCACGGGCTCGGCGCTGCCGAACTGCGCGTCATAGGCGGCCTGGACGGCGGCCTCGTCCACGCGTTTGACCAGTTCATCCGCCATATAAGCATCGGCCAGCACTGCGCGTTCCTGATTGCGGAGCGCAAGCTGGACCGTGATGCTGGAACGCAGCCCGCCTTTCTCGGCGGCATTGGCCAGCATCTGCTGATCGGAAAGCTGCTGCACCAGGGCCGTCATGAGCACCTCGTCCGGCAACTGCTGGTACTGCTCCGGCAGCGACTGGCGGACCGCGATGATCTCGCCCAACGTGATCTCGGTGTCGTCCACCGTCACCACCACGGTGGAGGCATCGACGTCGACAGCCTCGGCAGCCGTTTGCTCGGTCGTCTCCGTCGTCTGGGCGTGGACCGGCTGCGCGGCCAGAAACAGGGCCGCCGCGCAGGCGGACATGAAGGCGGGTTTCAACAAAGCGGCATCTCCTCACGGTCGGGGCGGGTGGTGCCGTTGACTTGGCCCGGGGCCCTCAATACATCTCCAGCCGGACAAGGCGTCCGGTGTGCGCCCGAGCAATACGACCCTTTCGGAACACGGGCAACCACCGGGCTGGAAAATTCATGCCGGTGCGAGGACAGGCGGTGCCCAGCAGGGGCCGGGCCTCGCAAGCGGCGACAGGAGCAAGCCATATGGCGGGACTTGGCGGCGGTCTCTTACGCAAGATTTTCGGCAACACGAATGACCGCAAGGTCAAGGGCATGCGCAAGACGGTGGATGCCGTCAACGCGCTGGAGCCGGAAATGCAGGCGCTCTCGGACGAGGCTTTGCGCGCCAAGACCGAGGAGTTCCGGGGTCGTGTGGCCCAGGGTGAGACCCTTGATGCGTTGCTGCCTGAGGCCTTCGCCGTGGTCCGTGAGGCGTCTGTCCGCGCGCTTGGCCTGCGCCCGTTCGACGTGCAGATCATCGGCGGTCAGGTGCTCCACGAAGGCAACATCTCCGAGATGAAGACCGGTGAAGGCAAAACCCTTGTCGCCACCATGCCCGTCTACCTGAACTCGCTGGAACAGAAGGGCGTCCATGTCGTCACCGTGAACGACTACCTCGCTCGGCGCGATGCCGAGTGGATGGGCGCGATCTACGAATTCCTCGGCCTGACTGTCGGCGTGATCGTGCCGAACATGGACGATGACGAGCGCAAGGCGGCCTATGCCTGCGACGTGACCTACGCGACGAACAACGAGCTGGGCTTCGACTACCTGCGCGACAACATGAAGTTCCGGCTGGAGGACATGGCCCAGCGTGGGCACCGTTTCGCCATCGTGGACGAAGTCGACTCGATCCTCATCGACGAGGCGCGCACGCCGCTGATCATCTCCGGCCCCGTGGAGGATCAGGCGGACCTCTACATCTCTATCGACAAGCTGATCCCGCAACTCAACGAAGAGCACTACGACATCGACGAGAAGATGCGCACCGTGGCCCTGAACGAGGAGGGCAACGAGGTCATCGAGGCGATGCTGCTGGACAGCGGGCTGATCGACGATGGCTCGACCCTCTACGACCCGCAGAACGTCAGCCATGTGCACCACGTCAACCAGGCGCTGCGGGCGCACAAGCTGTTCCAGAAGGACCGCGATTACATCGTCAAGGGCGGCCGCGTGATCATCATCGATGAATTCACCGGTCGGATGATGGAGGGGCGCCGTTATGGTGATGGCCTGCACCAGGCGCTGGAGGCCAAGGAAGGCGCCGATATCCAGCCCGAGAACGTGACCATGGCGTCCGTGACCTTCCAGAACTACTTCCGCCTCTACGATAAGCTGGCCGGGATGACCGGGACCGCGCTGACGGAAGCCGGGGAATTCATGGAGATCTACGGCCTCGACGTGATCGAGGTGCCGACCAATCTGCCGATTGCGCGCGACGACGAGGACGATCAGGTCTTCCGCACAGGTCCGGAGCGTGACGGGGCGATCCTCGAGGCGATCAAGGATGGGCAGAAACGCGGCCAACCGATCCTTGTGGGGACCACGTCCATCGAGAAATCCGAGATGCTGGCGGCGGCGCTCAAGGGCGCGCATGTGCCCCACCAGGTGCTGAACGCGCGGTTCCACGAACAGGAGGCGGGCATTATCGCGCAGGCCGGGGTTCCCGGCGCGGTGACGATTGCGACGAACATGGCGGGCCGCGGGACGGATATCAAACTCGGCGGGAACGCCGAATTCCGGGTCGCCGAGGAGACGGCGAGCACCGAGGACGAGGGCGAGATTCGCCGCATCACTGAGCGTATCGAAGCCGAGGTTGAAGCCGGTCGCCAGAAGGCCCTGAACGCGGGCGGGCTCTGGGTGATCGGCTCGGAACGCCATGAAAGCCGCCGCATCGACAACCAGCTTCGCGGGCGCTCGGGACGGCAGGGCGACCCGGGCCGGACCTCGTTCTTCCTGTCGCTACAGGACGATCTGATGCGCCGTTTCGGCTCGGACCGCATTGACGGGATGCTCCAGAAGCTTGGCCTGGAAGAGGGCGAGGCCATCATCCATCCCTGGGTCAACAAGGCCATCGAGAAGGCGCAGGGCAAGGTCGAGACCTTCCACTTCGACGCCCGCAAGAACATCCTGAAGTTCGACGACGTGATGAACGATCAGCGTAAGGCGATCTTCGAGCAGCGTCGCGAGTTCATGGAGGCCGACGATCTGTCGGAGTCCATCAGCGACATGCGCCAGCAGGTGATTGACGACCTTGTGGCCGCGCACATGCCCGAGAATGCCTATGCAGATCAATGGGATACAGAAGGTCTGCAGCAGGCGGTGGGCGATGGCTTGGGCCTCGCGCTGCCCGTGGCGGAGTGGGCCGCCGAGGAAGGCGTTGATGATGAGGCGATCCGTGATCGGCTCTACGACGCGACCGACGCGGCGATGGCCGAGAAGGAAGAAAAGATCGGCGCCGAGGACATGCGCAATGTCGAGAAGCAGCTTTTGCTGCAGGTCCTCGATCAGCACTGGCGTGAGCATCTCGTGATGCTGGAGCATCTGCGGTCCGTCATCGGCCTGCGCGGCTATGCCCAGAAGGACCCGTTAAACGAGTACAAGTCCGAGGCGTTCCAACTGTTCAACGGTCTCCTCAATCAGCTGCGCACGGATGTCACGCGCACGCTTGGCCATATCCGCCCGATGACGCAGGAGGAGATGGAGGAACGCGAGCGCCAGATGATGGAGATGGAGGCGCAGATGGAAGCCCAGATGCGTGCACAGGCAGAGGCTCAGGCCGCAGCGGCGGCGGTGGGTGCCGCGGCCCTTGCTGGCCATGAGGAGGACGTTAAGGCGTCCGCCCGGGCGCACCAACAGGCAAGCGCGATTGCTGTGGCGGAGATTGATCCCGACGATCCGTCGACCTGGGGTAAAGTCGGTCGGAACGCGCCGTGCCCCTGTGGCTCAGGCAAGAAGTACAAGCATTGCCACGGCAGGTTCGCCTGATCTGGCACGGCCCCGCCGGGGCTCCATTCTTCGGCTGAAACGAAGAGTCTGCCGCATTCTTCGGTTTGACCGAAGAATAAAGCGCGTCAGGCAGGGCTGTCCGGCGCCTCGCCCAGGAAGGCTGTCGGGCGGTATCCTCCAACACCTGCCATCCGGTCGCGGATGCTCAGATGGACGGTCTCGCCGTCGCCACCGCCAGTCATCCGGGCCGCCCGGGATAGGAACAGCCGCGCAATCCCACGGCGGCAGCCATGCATCGGCGCACAGGCGTTCTCGGGAAAACGGCCCTCCCATCCTTTGGGCAGCATGAGCCCGTGACGGTCCGCCCGGCGCAGCATCCAGTTCAGCGACAGGTTTCCTAGCGGCCGCGATGCGGGATGGTCGCGCACCTCACCGCCGACATCGGTGTGGGCACCGGGAAACCAGGCCTGTTCGACACGACCCTGCCAGTCCGGGCTCAGCCGCCAGAGGAGCGGCTTGTAGGAGGTCCGGTCCTCATCGATGCCCAACGCGTGATAGCCATGCTGGATGTGCGGGCCGAGCTGGTCATCGTGGAACTCGGTGGCCATGGGCGCAAGCCGGTGGATGATCGGATAGTCCAGCCCCAACGACTTTACAGTATCCCAGATCCCCAGCATCTCGATCGGTACATCCTGGTGGCAGCGATGTTTCGAAAAATGCTTGCGGGCCATGGAGTTGGAGCCCACTTCGTAGAAGCGGAAGGCGAGGTGCACAT
>JBCDID010000157.1:0-8047 GCA_038749355.1 Pseudomonadota bacterium
CGCGGGCGTCATCGCCTGCTCCGCCGGGAACCACGCCCAGGGTGTCGCCTATCACGCAAACCGGCTCGGCATCCCCGCGACCATCGTGATGCCCGAGGGCACGCCCTTCAACAAGATCAAGCGCACCCGCGACTTCGGCGCCGAAGTGGTCATCCATGGCCGCGCCTTCGATGAGAGCATGGGGTTCACGCTGGGGCTGGCCCGCGACAAGGGCATGGCGCTGATTCACCCGTTCGACGACCCGGTGGTCGCGGCGGGCCAGGGTACCGTGGCGCTGGAGATGCTGGAGCAGGAACCGGATCTTGATGCCATCGTCGTGCCCGTCGGCGGCGGCGGACTGATCGCGGGCATGGCGGTGGCGGCCAAATCCGTCAAACCGGAGGTCGAGGTCATCGGTGCCCAGGCCGAGATCTTCGACGCAGTCAAAGCGCGCATCGACGGCGGCGAGCCCCATTTCGCGGGTCCTTCGCTCGCCGAGGGCATCGCGGTGCGCGAACCTTCCGACGCCAATATAGAGGTGATCCGGGCCCATGTGGACCGCATCAACACCGCCAGCGAGACTGAGATCGAGGACGCGGTCTTCGATCTCTTGTCCAACGAGAAGCTGGTGGTCGAAGGTGCCCCCGGCGCGGGTCTTGCCGTCATCAAGAAGAACATCGAGCACTATCGCGGCAAGAAAACCGGGCTGGTTATCTGTGGCGGCAACATCGACTCTCGGTTGTTGTCCACGCTGATCCTGCGCGGACTGGTGCGTGACGGGCGGATCACCCGGCTGACTTTCGAGATCGACGACACGCCCGGGCAGCTCTCGGATATCAGCCGCATCATCGGCCAGGCCGGCGCGAACGTGATCGAGGTCATCCACCAGCGCATGATGCAGACCGTGGCGCTGAAGCAGGCGGAGCTGGAGGTCGTGATCGAAGCCCGCGACCGTGGTCACGTCAGCGAGATCGTGGGGGCGCTGCGTGCCCAGGGCTTCCGGCTGCGCACGGACTCAGGCATCTGACGGCTCAGCGCTCCGACTCGGCCCGCTCCATCAAGTCGGCGAGGCGCTTGCCCGATTCATCCTCGAAGAACGCGTCCAGAAAGCGAGGGTCTCGAATGAAGTCCAGTCGGAAGGTCCGGAAATCCCCACGCAATTCGCACCAGGATGTCATGCTCCAGATCGAACCATAGAATGACAGAAGGAGCGGACGCACCGTGCGTTCGGTCTCCTCGCCCGCCTTGGAGCAATACCGGAAAGCCAGCTTGCGCCGCTCCCGGATCGCCCGGCGAAGGCGCCCGCGCTGGATCTCGATGGGCTCGGCCCAATGGTTGGAGGGGGCATTCACGGGGATGTTTTCCATGGAGGCGGCGAGATCCGCCGGCAGCACCGCCTCGATCTTGCGCAGCGCCGAGCGAGCCGACTTGGCAAGCCCGTGGTCGGCCCAGCTCTCGACCATGCGAATGCCCAGCACCACCGCCTCGATTTCCTCCTCGGAGAACATCAGCGGGGGCAGGTCCATCTGGTCGCGCAGCATGTAGCCGACGCCCGCCTCGCCCTCGACCGGGATGCCCGATCCGATAAGCGAGGCAATGTCGCGATAGATGGTGCGTTCCGACACCTCAAGGGTCTCGGCCATGTCCTGTGCGCGCACGGTCTTGCCCCGGCGCAGGATCTGCACGATGTCGAAAAGCCGGTCGGCTCGGCGCATGGGATATCCTCTCGTAACATGAGTGTACCCTAATGCCATTCTCCTGACAGCACGGTGTCAGCAGAGTGCCGCGGCTCCTGACGGCAGGCTGTCAGCATGCATCGGCGAAAAGACCTCCACGCAACACTGGAGGACAAGATGGGACCCTGTTACGAGAGCCACCTGATGGCGCATCTGGAAGAAACGAACCTGAGCAACCGCCTGACCTGCCAGCCCTTTGCGACCGATCGCGACGGCATGTTGAGTTACGGTATCATCATGTTCGTGGTCATCGGGATCATGGCCCTGTTCGGAGAGGCCAACATTCAGGCTGGCGAAGCCGAAGTACCCGAATTGGCCAGCCTCACTGCGGACTACTCCTCGCGGCCATGAGCCTTGAGACGGGCGTGCAGGGCACCGGCCTCGGGCGCGCCGGTCTGAAGTGCGAACACATAGGCGTGGGTGAGGTAGAAGCACTCCGCATCCACGTCATTGGCCTGATCAGCCGCCTGCATGTAGAGCCGCACAAGCTGCTCCCGGTCATCGGCTTCATGTGCGTCAAGCAGGGCGGCGTCCAGGGCCGCCCGGCTCTCGCTCATGCCTGCATCTGGTGCGCGATCCAGGCGTGGAAATCGTGGGTGGGATTGTCCATCACCGGCGAGAACTTGCCACCGTCGAACATGCTGGCAGAGCGGCCCCTCTGCATGCCCTCGACCACGAAGATGTCCTCGGCGAAGACCTCGGCCCACATGTCCGCATTCTTCCGGCGCATGACGGCATAGTCGTCGCCTGCGACCTTGGGGTCCGTGTAGAAGATCTGCACATGCTCGCGCGAGCGGTCATTGGACATCGGCTCGACGATGAACCCCCAGAAGTGGTCGCGCTGGAAACCGAGCATGATGTTGGGGAAGAACATCGGATATTCTGCCGACATACCCCATTTGTCCGCGAGACCTTCGAAGACCGGGAAGCTGCGCCCACTCTCGTCCAGGCTTGGATTGTAGACCGTCGTGCCCTGCCCGCAATACGGGGCGTCGGTATCGATGTGGTAGTGGTCCTCAAGCCGCGAATAACTGTTCAGCCCGGGATGCACCCATGGCAGGTGATAGCTTTCGGCCCCGTTCTCGATGGCCAGCTTCCAGTTGCCCTTAACCTCCATAGTGAAGGTGCCTTCGTCCCCGCACTTGTAGAGCGGCTTGTCGAAGTCCTTGTACCGGGCGATTGCGTCCGCCGCGTACTCTTCGAAGGGCGGCGCCTTGCCATCGAGATTGATGAAGACCACGCCCATCCAGATATGGGAGCGCACCTCGAACAGGCCGAGTTCCTCGCGGTTGATGTCGTCATGGCGGTTGGTGCCGGGGCCGCCCACATGCGGCGTGGTGCGCAGGTTGCCATTCAGCTCGTAGCACCAGGAGTGATAGGGGCAGCGGACGGCACGCGCGATCTTGCCCTCCTTCTGGACCAGGACCATGCCGCGGTGACGGCAGATGTTTTGGAATACTCGCAGCACCCCGTCACGGTCGCGGATCATCACCAGCGGCTGACCGAGGAACGTCATGGGCTTGGCGTCCCGCGGCTCCGGGCAGTCAGAGATGAATCCCAACGCCGCCCAGTTCCGGAAGAAGACACGCTTCTTTTCCTCCTCGAAAACATGCGGATCGGTGTAGAAGGGATTGGGAAGACCACGCGCGGTGGAAACCGGCTGGGTCACTTGGCTGAGATCAAACTCGAAGGCAGACATCGTGCGGCTCCTGGCTAAGGCTCGTTGAACACTGTCCTCCGAGACACGCGCCGTCTTTCCTCATGGCGACTTGCGAATGTCGTAATCTGGCATTGGCCCGCATGACAACTTCGTGAAGGCCTTTGTCGCCAGAAACACCGGCCACACGCGTTGTGTTACTGTACGAGAGTGGAGGTGGATCATGACATTCCCCCTGAAATCCTTGAGAATCCCGACCATGGCGGCCGCGGGCTTCGTGCTGCTGGCCGCCTGCCAACCGGTGCATACACAGGGTAGGATCGGCGACGGAGTCTATCGAACACCCGTCTCTACCCAACAGCGGGTTTATAGGACAGATGATGGTCGCATCTTCCGAACCCGCGCCGAGCGAGACGCCTACTTGCGCGCACGGGACCGGGAGTTGTTTGAGGAAGACCTGCGCCGTAATCCGCAGCGTCGGGTGTATCGAACAGCGGATGGGCGTGTGTTCCGCACGCGGGCCGAACGGGATGCGTATCTGCGGGCGGCGGAGCGTGCCAGGGAACGTGAGATCTACGAAGCGGAGGTCCGCCGGGACCGTCGAGAGCGGCGTCGTGCAGAAATCCTCGCCGCCGAGCAGGCTGCAGAACGTCGTGCGCGTCGAGAAGCGCGGCTAGAGCGGGAACGGCGTCGGGAAGCGCAAGCCGAACGGGAACGTCGGCAGGCTGAGGAAAATCTGCGTCGCGCGGAGCGTGAAGCTCGCAGGGCCGAGCGAGAGGCCCGGCGCACAGAACGGGATGCCCGGCGTCAGGACGGCATCGGCCGCGATCCGGATCTGGTTGAGCGCGAGGCCCGCCGTCGCGAACGCGAAGCACGCCGGGCAGCCGAGCGTGCACAACGTGAGCAGGCGCGCCTAGAGCGCGAGGCACGGGTCGCCCGCCAGCAGGCTCGTGAGCGACGCAGAGAAGCAAGAATAAGAAATCAGCCCAGCCAGTTGGCTCAGGAAGAGGCCCTTGACCGCATGTACGACCGTCACGCGCACTCAGGCGAGACACGTGAACAGTTCGCTCAGCGTCTAGCCAGGGCCGAGAGGCAGGCAGAACGAGAGGGTGGATCCGTGGCAGCCTGGCTCCAGGTCAACTAGTCGGCAGCATCCACGAGATTCGTCGAGCAAGATAAGAGCTTTCGCAGATGGTCACCTCCTCCTCAAGATTGAGGCGGAGGTGACCAGTAGCTGTTCGGCGGCGGGGGTACCTGTCAAGCGGCCTCTGCCGGTGCGAAGCGCGTGTAGAAGCGCTCGTTGCCAGCGGCCATCTCTGCCAGCAAGGCGGGAGGCGTGAACCGGGCACCGTGGCGGGCGGTGAGGTCGTCGCAGATCGCCTTGGCCTCGGCGGCCCCCATGATGTCGAGCCAGCTCAGCGGGCCACCCGACCAGGGCGCAAATCCCCAGCCGAGGATCGCGCCCACGTCGCCCTCACGGATGTCCATGAGCACGCCTTCTTCAAGCGCCCGCACGGCCTCCAGCGTCTGCGCCATCATCAGCCGGTTCTGCACCTCCTCCAGCGAGGGCTGTTCCGCGGCAGCGGGCCAGATCTCGGCCAAACCTTCCCAGAGCCCCAGGCGCTTGCCGTTCTCGTCATAGGAATACATGCCCGCGGAGGACTTGCGGCCCAGGCGCTCGCGCTTCGTCACCATTTCATCCAGCAGGTCGTCCGCTCCTGATCGGGGATAGGCATTGCCCATGGCCGCCTGCGTCGCCTTCGAGATCTTGAGGCCCAGATCCAGCGAGGTCTCGTCGGTCAACTGCAACGGACCCAGTGGCATACCCATCTGCTTGGCCGCGTTCTCGATCAGCGCGGGCTTCACGCCCTCAGTGACCATCATCAGCCCTTCGTTGATGTAGGGAATGATGCAGCGGTTGGCATAGAAGAAGCGGGCATCGTTGACCACGATGGGCGTCTTCTTGATCTGCCGCACGAAGTCCAACGCCTTGGCCACGGCCTCATCGCCCGTCTGCTCACCCTTGATGATCTCGACCAGCAGCATCTTGTCCACGGGCGAGAAGAAGTGGATGCCAATGAAGCGGTCAGGCCGCTTGGAGGCCTTGGCCAGTTCCGTGATCGGCAGGGTAGACGTGTTGGAGGCGAAGATCGCGTCTTCGGGGATCACGGCCTCGGTCGCCTCGGTGACCCTGGCCTTGATGCCGGTGTCCTCGAACACCGCCTCGACGATCAGGTCGCAACCTTCCAGCGCGGCGTAGTCCGTGGTCGCTGTGATGCGGCCCAGAACTCCGGCTTTCTTCTCCTCGGTCACCTTCTTGCGGGAGATGCCCTTGTCGAGGATTCCCTCGGAGTAGGCCTTGCCCTTGTCGGCGGCCTCCTGCTTCTGGTCGAGCAGGACGACCTCGATGCCCGCATTGGCGGACACATAAGCAATTCCGGCACCCATCATGCCAGCGCCCAGCACGCCAACTTTCTTCACCGACATATCGGCCACGCCTGCGGGGCGCACGGCGCCTTTTTCCAGCGCCTGCTTGTTGATGAAGAGCGAGCGGATCATCGCCTCGGACGAGGGGTTCATAAGGACGGACGTGAACCAGCGCGCCTCGATCTTGATCGCGGTGTCGAAGGGCACCAGCGCGCCCTCGTAGGCCGCCGACAGCATGGCCTTGGGTGCCGGATAGGCCCCTTGCGTCTTGCCATGGGTCATGGTCACGCCGCCCATGAACATCTCGAAGCCCTTGGGTGTGTAGGGCGCGCCGCCGGGCATCTTGTAGCCCTTCTCGTCCCAGGGCTTGACTGCGTCCTTCTCGGTGGCGTTGGCAACCCAATCGCGAGCCGCTGCCAGCAACTCATCGCCCGGCACGACCTTGTCGATCATCATCAGCGCTTTGGCCTTTTTGGGCGCGTAGGTCTTGCCCTGCAAAAGCGACTCGGCGGAGCCCATGAGGCCCAGCATCCGGATCAAGCGGGTGGTGCCGCCCGCGCCGGGGAAGATGCCGACGAGGATCTCGGGCAGGCCGATCTTGGCCTTGGCATTGTCGGCGGCGATGCGCTGGTGACAGGCGAGCCCGATCTCCAGCCCGATGCCGAGCGCCGTGCCGGGAGCAGCCCAGCAGAACACCTTGCCACCCTTGTTGGTCTTGGGATCCGCCCCGCCTCGCTCGATCTTGCGGAGCACGCCATGCAGGTCCATGACCATGCTGAAGACACCCTCGGCCACGTTCCCGCCAGCGGCAGCCGCGCGCTGTTTGGTGGAGGCGATGACATTCAGGTCCATGCCCGCGGCGAAGTCCGGTTTGCCAGAGGTGATGACGGCCCCCTTGATGGCGTCATCGGCCAACACCTTGTCGACCAGCGCATCGAGCTGCTCGACGCCCTCGATGGACAAGACATTCATGGAGGCCCCAGGCAGGTCCCAGGTGATGGTGGCGATGCCGTCCTCGACGGCCATTGTGAAAATGTCGGTCATTGGCTTTCTCCTTTGTCTGCATGCGCGGGCTCGGCCATCAGTGCCGTGAGCCTGCCATCGCGTGATAGATCGTTCGTTGCATGGGGCCGCGTCCCGGTCGGATGACGGCGTTAAAGATGCTCCGGAACGTCGTGAGGAACGCGCCCCGGATGGGGCGGTGGTCTGCTTCGCTGTCAAGCTGGTCGGTGACGGTAAGGCTGCAGACCTTCCAGCCATTGCTCGTCGCGTCCAACACGAAGGTCGTCTGATGCGTGCCGAGATCTTCGTCGCCAGCGCCGAGACGTCGGGTTTCCATGATGACAGTCGCGACGTGCCCGCCGGTCTGAGCGACCGATACCAGTTCGTATTGAAAGCTGGTTATCCCGGCTGCCTCTCGTCCCTGCCGTGTCGCCTCGAGCACCTGGCCCAGGTCCAGATCATCGGCAATGGTGACGTTCATGCTGGGCGTGAGCACCGAAACGGGATAAGAAACGAACTCCGCTGCCCGGGTCACATCACCCGCGTCGCCAGCCGCTACGAAACGCAGCACAAATTCGCCTGCCGGTTCCATTCAACCCTCCGGTCCGCCAAACCGACCGAGGCGGTTGGGCGAGATTGCAATACTGCGCATCACTCCACGCCTCCGCTGTCCCGCAATATCTCGGACACCACCGAGGGGTCGTTGCGGGCGTCGTTGAAGTGAATCTGATTGATGCGCCAGCCGTCCGGGGTGAGGATCAGGGACCAAGTGATCGAGGTCGTGCTGACGACCGTGCCCGCCTCATTGACGTGGTCCCGTTGGCTGGACACGAGCGCCATGTTCGGCGCGGGGAGGCTTTGCGTGATGATACGTGTGCGCAGGCCGACGGCACCTCGGAGCCGGGCGGTGTCCTGCAAGGTCCGAAGATGTTCGGCGCATTCCTCGGCATCGTCGATGACGATCGCACCGCCACCGCTGAGCAAGGCCAACGGGAAGAAGATCGTCTCAGTCCAACGTGGAATATCCAGCCAGCCCGGTCCGATGCACGCGTCGTGAACGAGCACGGTGGCTGCGGGATCCACAGGCGGGCGGGATTTCCCCGCAAGTGACGTGTCGCGATGATCCACGCCGATGGCCATCACTGAATGCTCCCGCCGGGCGGCACGTCGCCTTGGTCGGCGCCTGCAAGATCCCCTGCCTTGAATTCCAGCTGGAAGATATCCTCGATGCCCTTCAGGACGTCCG
>JBCDID010000158.1:0-8046 GCA_038749355.1 Pseudomonadota bacterium
ACGCTGCGAAGGCCCGTGATCCCGCCTTCACCTGCGCCAAGATGTTCTGGTGGTACAACATGTACGCCTCGGCCGACTGGACCGACACGCCCCGGCCCATGTACCCGAGCGACGGGCGCAAGATCCCGGACCACTACACGCAGCCCATGGAGCTGCGGGACGAGTTGGACGCGAAGTTCGGCCAGTTCCCACTCTTCAAGTTCTGGGGACCGATGGCGGACATCACGTCGTCCGACTGGATTGCCAAGGCGACGCTGCACATGATGGAGACGCGCTCGCCGACGCTAACCCTGACCTATCTTCCGCATCTCGACTACAACCTGCAAAGGCTAGGGCCGGATCTGGACCACCCGCGTCTGCAGGAGGATCTTCGTGAGATCGACGCGCTTTGCGGGATGCTGATCGACCATGCGGAGGCGACCGGGCAGCGCGTGGTGGTGGTCTCGGAGTATGGGATCACGAAGGCGACCGAGGCCGTGCACATCAACCGCGCGCTCCGGCAGGCCGGGCTGATCGCGTGGCGTATGGAGCTTGGACGGGAGATGATCGACCTAGGGAAGTCGGCGGCCTTCTCGCTCTCGGACCACCAGATCGCGCATATCTACGTCAACGACCCGGATCGGCTGCATCAGGTGCGCGCCCTGGTCGAGGGGCTGGACGGGGTCGAAGCCGTTTGGGGCGCCGAAGAGAAGGCCGCGAACGGGCTCGACCATGAGCGCTCCGGCGATCTGGTGGCCGTGGCCCAGGCTGACCGCTGGTTCAGCTACTACTGGTGGGAGGATGACCGGATCGCGCCCGACTACGCCACCACTGTCGATATTCACCAGAAGCCCGGCTACGATCCGGTTGAGCTGTTCTTCGACCCCGATCTGAAGTTCCCGAAGCTGACCTCCGCCTGGAAGCTCGCGCGCCGCAAGCTGGGGTTCCGGGGGCTGATGGACGTGATCTCGCCCAACGCGACGCATCTGGTGAAGGGCACTCATGGGCGCATCACGTACGATCCGGATATGGGGCCACTGGTGATCTCATCAGAGGCGGGGCTGCTGCCGGATCGTGCCGTGGAGGCGACCGGGTTCAAGGATCTGGTGCTGCGCCACGTCTTCGAGTGACCGGGGAATGGTCCTGCTGGCCACTGTTCTCCTGTCCTGCGTCCCGGCGCTGCCCTTCTATTGCGGCAACATCCATGTGGGTTGTGCGGGCCGGACAAGGGTCCAGACGCAGGCTTTCACAGTCTCCGACGGTGATGTGCGGTTCGAGGATGGCGGCAAGTGGGTCATTCGCGAGACCCGGGACCGGGATGCGAGGATCTTCTGGCGCGAAGGCGCGCGCGACTGGATTAGGATCGAGGCGGACGGGCGATTCAGCCTGCGCAGGTACATCCGCGGCCGTGCGGCGATGACTAGGGGACGCTGCCATCATGTGCCGGAAGCAACCCGCTGAAGCGCAAGCGTCAGCGCAAACCCGGCAGCCGCAAGCGCGGCAAGACCTGTCGCTCCGGTAGAGGCAATCAGGGCCGCGTCATAGAGCGAGATCCCGGCGATCATCGTCACAACCGCCTTCGGCACATCTCCCGGTTGGCGGCGGAACAGGCGGTGCAGCGCGAAGGCTACCACCGCACAAAGCCCGGCCCAGAACACCAAAGCGATCGGCGCTTCCAACGCCTGTTCGAGAGCCCAGAGAACCGGGATTGCAAGCACCGCGAGCGGCCAGGCGGCCCCTATCCGATCGTAAGCCTCCTGCTTCGCTGCGTAGGTCAGGCCGATGATGTAGGCGAAGAGCCCCAGCGCGCCCCACAATGCGTCGCCTGTGAAGACACCGACAGCGACCGCCGCAAGCGAGTACGAAAAATAGCGCGTCGCCCCCATCATCACCGGCCCAAAACCGACCTTCTTGTGGAGCGCGTCATAGGCCACGATCGCCACGGCAAGCGCGATACCTGTGAATCCGGCTTCGATCCCGAGAGTGAAGCTGATCGCGATGCCTGCAGCCAACATGGCGAAACCGCCGGTGAACACGGTATGCATGCTGACTTCGCCATTCGGAATCGGCCGGTTTGCGCGCTCGCGGGCGTCGATCTCGGCATCGAAGGCGTCGTTCAGCCACATGCCACCTTCATAGAACAAGGTCAGCGCGATACCGGTCAGGATGAAGGTCGTCAGCGACGGCGCGCCATCCGAGGCCAGCACGGCTCCGGCCAGCGCGTTCGTCCAGACTGTCGGCAGGTTCGAGACCCGGCCAAGGCGCAGAAGGGTTCCGAGGGTCACTGGCCGAGTTCTCCAAGGACCCATTGAAGTTCGCGCGCGACGGCGTCCTCGACCGCGCCCGCCCGCAAGCCCTGAGGCAGCACATCCCAAGTGTATGTCTCGACTTCGAGATGGGGTGATATTGGGTCGGTACGATGCAAGACTATGATTTCCTTGAGGAAATCCTGCGTCGTGTCGAAGTCGGGCAAGTGGTCCAGAAACACCGGCACATGGAAGTGCACCCGCCATTCGCGCCCGTCTTTGGCCCCGCCACCCAGCGCTGCACCAAGATCGGCGAAGCGATTGAGTTCATCCGGTCCGCGTTCGATGAGTTGATGCAGATAGGTCGGCTCGTCGTAGCTGGCGAGCACTTCGCGCATCTCGGGTGAGCCTTGTACCACCCGAACGGCGGAGGAGAGCTGGAGCTTGTGTACGGGAATCTCCGCCGCCTGCAGGTCCGCGATGGAGCCCGCCGGATCCTCGTACTCGACCGCCGCATGGCAGACATCATAGCAAACGCCAAGGTGGCGGGGCAGCGCCCGCGCGGCGTCCGATGTCGAGAACCCGGTGAGGTCAGCGACCCGCTTCACGGCGGCTTCGCTGAAGAGGTAATTTCGAAAAAATCGAATCATTTGTTCGAAAGTTTCGAAATAACAGCAGGGCTCGGGCTCGATGGCCAGCGCCACCTGGCGGCCCGTGCGGGCCTCCAATTCGACAAGATGCGCGACGGCCCGGAGGTAGTTCGTGGCCATCAATTCATCGGCTCCGATCCCGTTTGGACGGAAGGCCCCCGGCACGGTCGAGAGCGACAGAAATCCGGGCGGATTGATCTCGGCCATCAGCTCGGCAAGGTCGCGTGTGTAGGTGACGCGCTCCTCGGACCGCCAATCGGGGAGGTAGACGTCTTCCTTGACGCGGGTGCCGTGGAACGGGCCGTAGGGGAAGCCGTTCATGGTGAGCGGCAGGTAGTTGTGGGTGCGGATGATCTCGGCGAGATCCGTGCGCTTCGCGGGATCGCTGAGCTCCTCCGTAGTCTCGGCGGAGAAGCGCAGGCCCACCACGAACGGCGCGTCCGGGCAGACGGCTTTCTTCACCGCAGCGACGGGTCCGGTCAGTGCTGTCCGGGCTTCCGCCCAGCTTTGCGTCGGATGAATGTTCAGGCAGTAGGTAAGCGCCTGCCCCCCCGGCAGCAGCACGTCAGCCGCCCTCGCGCGCGCGGAGCCAGAGCATGGCCTCCATGACCTTCTCGGCGTCCATTTCGTGCACTTCGTGGCCTGTCCCCAGATCCGTCAGCAGGGTTATGGTGAGTTCCCCGCCCAGATGCTCGCGGAATTCGTCGAGGCCCTTGAGAATCCTGGGCCGACCGTCGTCATCCGCGCGCAGCAGGGCAGGGTGGTAGATGCGGAAGCCAAGATGCTCCAGCAGGCTGACAACACGGTCGTCGGCACCTTCCTCCAGCAAACCTGTCAGCACGGAATAGCGGGTGTCGAGCGCGATCCCGATGGCCACTGCCTCGCCGTGGCGGACATGGTTGTGGGTCAGCGCCTCTAGCTTGTGCGCCGCCCAATGGCCGAAATCGAGTGGGCGGGCAGAGCCCATCTCGAACGGGTCGCCGCCATGGGCGATCTGGCGCATGTGGAGTTCCGCTGACCGGCGGACCATGTACTCCTCGGACTCACGGTCGAAGGTGATCAGTTTGTCCGTGTTTGCCTCGAGCCAGTCATAGAAGGCCCGATCGCGGATCAGGGCGACCTTCACGGCCTCGGAGAGGCCCGCGATGCGTTCCCGCCGGGGCAGGTCGTCGAGGAAATCGAAGTCGTTCAGCACGGCCCAGGGCGGCGCAAAGGTCCCGATGAAGTTCTTATAACCCTTGAGGTTGACCGCGTTCTTCACGCCCACGCCGCTATCGTTCTGGCTAAGCACAGTGGTCGGCACGCGGATATGGCGCACGCCGCGGTGCGCGGTGGCCGCTGCCAGACCGACGGCATCCAGCACAGCACCGCCGCCGAGGGCGACCACGTAGGAGTGCCGGTCGATGCCGCGGCGATGCACGGTGTCCTGGATTTCCTCGATCCAGGTGAGCTCGGTCTTGATCTTCTCACCGCCGGGGACCGGGATGACGTCCATCAGGTCGATCTGATCGGCATAGGCGGCGGCATAGGCGCGGATCTGGTCGAGAAGTGCGGGGCGCGCCTTGGCAATGCCGTCGTCGATATAGACCATCACCCGGTGGCGCTTGTCGGGCTCGCGCCGGACCAGCATGTCGGCAAACAACGGATTGTCCGTCTGAAAGAGACCGCGCGTGAAGGCGACCGGGTAATCGTATGGTACTGAAAAACGCTGCCACGCAATCTCGGACTCGGCACCGATGTAGGTGTCTGGCTGGGCCATGGCTTCCTCCCTGCGGTTGACGGATCTGCGCCCGTTGATTCCGCTTTACAATTTTCAATCTGCGCGTTTCCTTGCAGCAAAGCAATGTAGGAGGGGCTGAATGCGCATTCTATGTGGGATACTTGCGGCCCTTTTGGTTCTGTTTGCCGTCGTGCAGTGGAATGACCCCGATGGCCCGGTCTGGATGGTGATCTACGGGATCGGTGCAATCTGGTGCTTGATCGCGGCTTTTCGGCCCTGGTTGTTTGGGATCGGAGCCCTGGCAGGGTTATTTGGTCTTTGCCTGCTGGCGGCGATTGGCGGGATGATTTGGTTCTGGCCGCAGGTGTCCAACTGGTGGGACATCAATGTCTGGTGGCCCGAGGTCACTGGCGAGACCTCGCGCGAGGGCATGGGCATGATGGTGCTGGTGGTCTTCCTATTGGCGCCCGCGTGGGTGTTGCGCCGGGCGCGCCGCGCCTGAGCCAGGCTACGGCGCGAAGCCTATGGGGAGAACTTGTCCGACCGAATGTACACTTCGACGTTCATGCGCTCGGTATCGTCATAGTAGTCGTCGAAGGCGGGCATTTTGCGGAACCCGTCCGTGGCGCGGCGATAGACGAAACCGGGTTTGTACTTCGCTGGTTTGAGCTTCGGTGCCTTGCCGGGGTAGGCTTTCGCGCCATGACAGTGCTGGCACTGCTCCTGCCAGATCTCGCGTCCGGCTGAAATCCGTTCTTCGTCCAGCAGCATCTCTTCGGTGAACGGAATAGGCGGTTTGGATTTCTTCTTGGCGGCGTTCGCGTCCGAGAGGCCACCCGCGACCAGAGCACCCGCAATCCCCAATGCACCCAAAATTCTCCACATCGCGCTCGCTCCTCCCGTCAGCTTGCAGCTTTGGTACGAAAAAGGAGGGCCCGCCCGTCGGCAGGCCCTCCTGAACTTTAGCGCATGGATTATTCTGCGGGAACGATCTTGTAGATCGTGTCCTGCGAACCCACCGGGCCCGTGGTGATCGAGGTCAGTGCATAGACCTCGCCCGCGTTGTCCTGAGCGAAGGAGAGCATGTAGGGCAGGTTGCCCGGCATGTTCACAACTTCGGCCACTTCGCGCTTATAGCCACCATTGCCGTCGGGCGTGCCGATCATGATCATGCCGTCCATGGTGCCGAACTGACGCGACCAATCGCCGTAGATGTAGGCACCATCCCATGCGGCGTGGCCGCCGCGATAGACGTAGCCGCCCGTGACCGAGATGCCCTCACAACCGTCCGGCTTCGCCGTGCAGTTGTTGTAAGTCATGACAGGCATTTCCAAACCAGCCTTGTCGCAGTCCGCCGGGTGGTTGTCCGGCTCGAGGTAGTTGAAGCACTGGTCGGCTTCCATCAGACGCCAGCCGTAGTTGCCGCCAGACTTGATGATGTTGACTTCCTCGTAGGAGTTCTGCTGCACATCTGCGCACCACAGGTCGTTGTTGCCGCCCATATCGAAGCTGCAGCGCCACGGGTTGCGCAGGCCCGTTGCGTAGATGCGAGGCTCTGCGTCCTCGTCATCCAGGAACGGGTTGCCGGCAGCCGCCTCGCCCGTCTCGGGATCGATGCGCAGGATCTTGCCCAGCGGCGTGGTCATGTCCTGACCATTGCCCTCGATCGGGTTGTGACCGATGCCCCAGTCGTTGGCATAGCCGCCATCGCCCATGGCAACATAGAGCATCCCATCCGGGCCAAAGTCGATCCAGTGGCCGTTGTGGTTGAACTGCGGCCAGGGGGTCGAACTGAGGATCCGCTCGGACTTGCGGTCGGCCAGATTGGGGTCATCAGCCGAAACCGTGAACTCCGACACGATGTTGTTGTGGCTGTACCAGAGCATCTGAGCGAGATCGCCCTGGAAGTCGAGCGTTCCGGAATAGGCCACATAGAACTTGCCGTTGTTCGCGAAGTCCGGGTGGAAGGCCAGCCCGAGCAGGCCGCGCTCATCGAAGTCCGGGTGGCGGTCGACGATCAGCGAGCGGATGTCCAGGAACGGCGTGCCGTTGACCTGACCGTCCTCGACGATCATGACGCGGCCCCATTGCTCGATCACGAACATGCGACTGTCGCCCGTGGGCTGCTTCATGGACAGCGGCGCGTTCAACCCGGTGACGACCGGCTCAAGCTTGACCTTCGGCCCGGCCGATGCGGCAGTGCCGACAGCCAGTACCGCCAGACCTGCTGCTGCGGCGGCGATGAATTTCTTCATAGTGATTCCCTCCCATTGTGGAGCGACCGGATTGGCACCGGCCGTTATGTGTCGTTAAGACGCAGATATAAGAAACCGCAGCTTACATGGCGTCAAGCCACTTGCTCTGGAGTTGCATCTGGCATGTGATGTTCTTCCTTATGGTGGAAAGACTGACCGAGATGTCGAAGTTCTGGCTGGTTCCGCTGCTGTTGATCCTCATGGTGATCGTACCTTTCCTGGTCTGGGGAGAGCGTCTCGAATCGTTTTTGAACATCGAAAATGCGCGGCAGGAGTTCGGCGGCGGCACTTCTCATGTCGGCCTGACGGGCATCATGCTGCTGCTTGCAGATCTCTTCCTGCCGATACCCACGACCTCAGTGATCGCCGGGCTGGGCATCGTCTACGGTCCTGTCATTGGCACGCTCTATGCGCTGGCCGGATCCCTCCTCGCGGCGTGTGCGGGCTATGCGCTCGGCCGCTTCCTGGGGCGTCCGTTCGCGGTTCGGTGGCTTGGCAGTCACCTCGAGACCGGTGAGCGCGCCTTTGCCCGGCATGGCGGGTGGATCGTCGCGGCCTCGCGCTGGATGCCGGTGCTGCCCGAGGTGATCTCGGTTTGTGCTGGCGTCAGCCGGATGGCGTTCCCGGCCTTTCTGGTCGCAGTCCTCTGTGGCGCACTCCCGCATTGTGCAGCCTTCGCGATCATCGGCCATCTCGGGGCGGATACACCGGCCTGGACCGTGCTGATCAGCGCGCTGATCCCGATCGGCTTGTGGTTCCTCGCAGTCCGGACAGGTCTGGCCCAACGATTGGGGTTGGAAGGCCACCGCTGAGCGGGGCGGGTACTTCGGCTTGCGTGTGGCTGGCGAGGAGCGGGCTTACCCGAACAGGATGCTCGCCTGCGCCTCCACGTTCGCGGCATCAATGTCGATGATCGTGATCGATGCGCCTACGCCGCCTGTCTCATAGCTCAGCAGTGCATCCGTCACCCCGTTCCCGTCCGCATCCGTGTCCGTGAACGTCACGTCCGCCAGTGCCACATTCCCGCCCGTGAAGAAGATCAGATCCGCGCCCAACTCGAAGTCGTGGATCGTGTCGTTGCCCTCATTTACGCCGTCAAAGAAGAACACATCCCCTCCGTCCCCCCCGAACAGGTCATCGTCCCCGCCCTGGCCGATCAGCCCGTCCACGTCCCCGTTCCCGCGGATCACGTCGTC